>CALAAN010000131.1 GCA_937884915.1 uncultured Oscillibacter sp. | reverse complement strand
CGACTAATCAAATCCTCCAATTTGATCAGCACCCCCCTTTTGCCGTGCCGCCTTCGGGCGGCACGGCTTTTATCTGCGGCCGGACGTGTCAGTATCATACGGCAATGCGAAACATACAGCGCCTGTAGGGGCGGACGACCGGTCACAGCCGTTCGCGACGAAGGAGCGTTACGGATGTGGATCCACCGCTTGCCGGTGCATATCCGCCCTTGAAATATTACGAATTTGCCGAGTTTCTCGTAAAATCAGTATGCTCTGCCGGGCGGACAGAGACGTCCGCCCCTACAGAGTGTGCGTCAGTTCTGCGCAAAAGAAAGTTTTTGACCTTGGCCAATGACGAAACGTTTCGTTTCCGGGAATGGAAAAACAAGACAGACGGGATGACAAAACACGGATGCGGATTCGGCAAACTGTATAAAAAAACGGAAAAACTTTGATCGCTTTGCCGCTTGACGCGGAGAAAAGGGGTGGAGTACAATGAGGATGGAACGAAACGTTATGCGCAGGAGCAGATATGGCTACGATCAAGGATGTTGCGAAGCGGACAGGGCTGTCCCTGTCGACAATTTCAAAATATCTCAACGGCGGCAACGTCCGGGAAGAGAACCGCGCGGCGATCGATGCGGCGGTGCGCGAGCTTGACTACTCCGTCAACGTGCTTGCGCGCAGTCTCAAGGCGAATCGCTCCATGACCATCGGCGTGCTGCTGCCGACGCTTTCCAGCCCGTTTTTCGGCCGCGTCGTCACCGAGATGGAGCCGCTTCTGCGGCAGAGCGGGTATGAATGCTTCATCTGCAGCTACGATTTTGACCGCGCGCAGGAGCTGGCCAAGCTGGAATTTCTCGCGCGCTACCATGTGGACGGGATCGTCTACGTGCCGCAGACGACAGATTTTTCCGAGGTCCGCGCGCGCGTCGGCCAGACGCCCGTCATCCTGCTCGACCGCACGATGGACGGCGCGGACTGCGATGCCGTTCTGGTCGATAACCTCAACGCCGTCTATGTGGGCGTCGAGCATCTGATCGGCCGCGGCCTCGGCCTGATCGCCGGCCCGCAGAGCATCTCCACCGCGCGCGAACGCGCCATTGGCTACCGCCGCGTGCTGGAGGATTACTGCCTGCCGGTGGACGAATCGCTCATCGCCGCAGGGAACTATGATCTGGAATCCGGCTCGCGCCTGTTCGGCGCGCTGCTCGATCTGCCGCAGCCGCCGACGGCGATGTTCGTGACCAACTACGACATGACCATCGGCGCGCTCATGGCCGCGCACGAGCGCGGCGTCCGCCTGCCGGAGGATCTGGATTTTATCGGCTATGACAATGTCGAGCTGTTTTCCATCCTCTCGCCGCGGCTCGAGATCGTGGAGCAGCCGACGTCGGAGATCGCCCGGCGCGCGGCGGAGCTTCTGATCGCCCGATTGTCCGGAGACCGGTCGCCGGGACGCCTGCTGCGGCTGAAGGCCCGGATCACAACAACGTCAGACCTGCCCGCGCGCAATGGCACGGATGCCGGCGCAAGGGCTGAAGCAAGTATAGAACATTCAATGTAAAGGAGCTTATTGTATGGCAAAGAATCGTTACATCGGCGAATACCCCGTGATCGGCATCCGTCCCATCGTCGACGGCCGCCGCGGCCCCATGCAGCTGCGCGAGGGTCTTGAGGATCAGGTCATGGCCATGGCCCAGGCCGCAAAGAAGCTGTACGAGGAAAACCTGTACTATTCCAACGGCGAGCATGTCAAGGTCGTCATCGCTGACACTTCCATCGGCCGCGTGCCGGAATCCGCCGCCTGCGCGGAGAAGTTCAAGCGCGAAGGCGTCGCCATCACGCTGTCCGTCACCCCCTGCTGGTGCTACGGCTCCGAGACCATGGACATGGATCCCATGACCATCAAGGGCGTCTGGGGCTTCAACGGCACCGAGCGTCCGGGCGCTGTGTATCTGGCCTCCGTTCTGGCGACCCACGCACAGAAGGGCCTGCCCGCCTTCGGCATCTATGGCCGTGAGGTACAGGAGCGCGACGCGGTCACCGAGATCACCGACGACGTGAAGGAAAAGCTCCTTCGCTTCGGCCGCGCCGCAGTGGCGGCAGCGACCATGCGCGGCAAGAGCTATCTGCAGATCGGCTCGATGTGCATGGGCATAGATCGGAAGAGCGTCGTGTAGGGAAAGAGTGTAGATCTCGGACCAGCAGTTCATGGAGGAATATCTGGGTCTGCGCGTCGAATCCGTTGACGAGGTCGAGATCCTCCGCCGCATGGAAGAGGGCATTTACGATCATGAGCAGGTCGCCCGTGCGCTGGCCTGGACGAAGGAGCACTGCAGGGAAGGCCGCGACGACAACCCCGAATCCGTTGAGTTCCTCGGCGAGACCCGCAAGATCAAGTTTACGCCTGAGCAGAAGGAAAAGCAGTGGGAGTTCACCATCAAGATGTACTGCATCATCCGCGATCTGATGCAGGGCAACAAGGACCTCCCGGCAGAATTTGTCGAAGAGACCGTTGGCCACAACGCCATCGCCGCCGGCTTCCAGGGCCAGCGTCAGTGGACCGACCATTGGCCCAACTGCGACTACCCCGAGGCTATTCTCAACTCCTCGTTCGACTTTGAGGGCCCGAAGGAGCCGATGGTCTTCGCGACCGAAAACGACGTGCTCAACGGCCTCGGTATGCTCTTCATGGAGCTGCTGACCAACCGTGCCCAGATCTTCGCCGACGTGCGTACCTTCTGGTCGCCGGAATCCACCAAGCGCGCCACCGGCTACGATCTGACCGGCAAGGCGAAGGAGAACGGCGGTATCATCCACCTGCTGAACTCCGGCGCGGCCTGCCTCGACGCCTGCGGCGAATGCAGAGACGAAAACGGCAACGCCGTTATGAAGAAGTGGTGGGAGGTCACCGACGAGGACATCAAGAAGATGACCGACGCCACCGTCTGGTGCGAGGCCGGCTTCGACAACTTCCGCGGCGGCGGCTTCTCCAGCCACTTTGTCACCCGCGCGGAAATGCCCGCGACCATGATCCGTCTGAACCTCGTCAAGGGGCTCGGCCCCGTGCTGCAGATCGCCGAGGGCTGGACCGTGAAGCTGCCCGACGAGGTCACCGATACGCTCATGGAGCGCACGAACCCCACGTGGCCCTGCA
>CALAAN010000130.1 GCA_937884915.1 uncultured Oscillibacter sp. | reverse complement strand
CCTGGATCGCCCTGCTGTGTGCGATGCTCGCCGGTATGCTGGCAGGCCTTGTCACCGGTCTTTTCCACACGCGCTGCGGCATTCCGGCCATCCTTGCCGGTATCCTGACGCAGCTGGCGCTGTATTCGATCAATCTGCGCATCATGGACAGCAAGGCAAACCAGGCGCTGAGCGTTGACAAGTATCCGCTGCTGCTCTCGCAGCGCTATGTGCGCGAGCTCTCGATGAACAATCCCCTGCCGCTGCTGATCATCTTCACGGTCGCGGTCATCGCCATCCTGTACTGGTTCTTCGGCACGGAGAAAGGCAGCTCGCTGCGCGCGACTGGCGCGAACCCCCACATGGCGCGCGCGCAAGGCATCAACACGAACTCTAACATCGTGCTGGGCCTGATGGTCTCGAACGGCCTTGTCGCCCTCTCTGGCGCGCTGCTGGCACAGTATCAGGGCTCGAGCGACATCAACATGGGCCGCGGCGCTATCGTCATCGGTCTTGCCGCTGTCATCATCGGCGAGGTCATCTTCGGCAAGGTCTTCACGAACTTCGGCCTCACGCTGCTGGCCGTTTCCATCGGCGCGATCATCTATTACATCGTGCTCCAGATCGTGCTGCAGCTCGGTCTGAACACCAACGACTTAAAGCTCATCACGGCGCTGATCGTGGCGGTCTTCCTCGCCATCCCCTACTGGAAGAGCAAGATGTTCCGCCGCAAGGTGCAGCCCCAGAGTGCAAAGAACGGAGGCAACGGCCATGCTTGAACTCAAGGAACTTTATAAGACCTTCAACCCCGGCACCATCAACGCCAAGACCGCTTTGAACGGCTTAAGCCTGACGCTGAACGACGGCGACTTCGTCACCGTCATCGGCGGCAACGGCGCGGGCAAGTCCACGATGCTCAACGCCACTGCCGGCACGTTCTTTGTCGACTCCGGCAAGGTCATCATCGACGGCTCTGACGTCACGAATCTTCCCGAGCACAAGCGCGCGGCGTTCATCGGCCGCGTGTTCCAGGACCCGATGATGGGCACCGCCCCCTCGATGCAGATCGAAGAAAACCTCGCCCTCGCCGCCCGCCGCGGCCAGAGACGCGGTCTCGCCTGGGGCGTGACCAAGGATGAGAAGGAGCAGTACCGCGAGCTTTTAGGCGGTCTCGGCCTCGGCCTTGAGTCCCGCCTGACCACGAAGGTCGCAACGCTCTCCGGTGGCCAGCGTCAGGCGCTCACGCTGCTGATGGCGACACTCAAGCGCCCCAAGCTGCTGCTTCTCGACGAGCACACCGCGGCGCTCGACCCGAAGACCGCCGCCAAGGTCATGGAGCTCACCGACCGCATCGTGCGCGAGGGCCAGCTCACTACGCTGATGATCACGCACAACATGCGCGACGCCATCCAGTACGGCAACCGTCTCATCATGCTGCACGACGGCCGCGTCATCCTCGACATTGCGGGCGAGGACAAGAAGAAGCTGACCGTGCCCGACCTTCTCGCGCAGTTCACGAAGGCCAGCGGCGACGAATTCGCCAACGACCGCGCAATCCTCTCCTGAGATTTCCCCCTCTCTCCCCTACAAGATGCCAAAAGAGCCCGGGCTTTTGAAGTCCGAGCTCTTTTCTTATCTTTTTCACGCTTCCCGCAGCACGACCTCGACGATGCCGACGTCGTCGGTATCGGGGTAGAAGTTCACCTGCCACGGGTCGGTAAAGCCGGGATCGACCTCCTCCTGCACAGACCGCACCATGTCGCGGATGCCGTCGCGATCGGACGTGAAATACGTGAAGCGCACGGCGATACGACTGAGCGCGCCCTCGCGCGCCGTCAGGCGCAGAAGGTCAGGGAGCGCTTCGGTGCTCGTCGCGGTGACGATGTCCGCCTGCTCCTCCGCCGTGCGGCGGTAGCCGAGGCGCACTTGCATCTCGTAATAGCCGCGCTCCTGCGTGTCAGTATAACTGATGTAATCGAGAAGATACGCGCCCAGCGCCGTCTCCTCCTGCACCTCCTTGCAGGCCTGCTCGGCCATGGCCGCGGCGTCGTCCTCGCTGTAAATGCGCACGACGCCCTCCTCGCTGTGCTCG
>CALAAN010000129.1 GCA_937884915.1 uncultured Oscillibacter sp. | reverse complement strand
AAAGAACAAGCTCGCCGAAAAACTGCTCTACGCCCCCAAGAATGGCTATGACCGCTTGAGCGCAGAGGACGAAAAGGCGATGGAGGCCTACTGTGAGGACTATAAAAAGTTCCTCAACAACGGCAAGACCGAGCGCCTTTGCGTGGAGTACTGCATTGAGCTCGCGGAAGCAAAGGGCTTCAAGGCCTACGAGGGCGGCATGGCTCTCAAGGCCGGCGACAAGGTCTACTTCAACAACCGCGGCAAGGGCATCATGCTCGCCGTCATCGGCAGCGAGGACCTGAGCCACGGCGCGAACATCGGCGCGGCGCACACCGATTCCCCGCGCCTTGACTTAAAGCCCCGCCCGCTCTACGAGGAGGCCGAGATGGCCTACTTCAAGACCCACCACTACGGCGGCATCCGCAAGTACCAGTGGGTGACGATCCCCCTCGAGCTGCACGGCGTCGTCGTGCTGCGCGACGGCTCGAAGGTCGACGTCCACGTCGGCGGCAAGGAGGACGATCCCCAGTTCATCATCAACGACCTTTTGCCGCACCTTGGCCGCGAGCAGGGCAAAAAGCCGCTCAACGAGGCCATCCCGAGCGAGAGCCTGAACGTGCTGCTCGGCGGCAGGCCCTTTGAGGACAAGGACTGCTCCGACCGCTTCAAGCTCGGCGTTCTCCAGTATCTGAACGCGCAGTACGGCATCACGGAGGAGGACTTTATCTCCGCCGAGCTCGAGGTCGTGCCCGCCGGCAAGGCGCGCGACATCGGCTTTGACCGCAGCTTCATCGCGTCCTACGGTCACGATGACCGCGTCTGCGCGTACGCAGAGCTCGCGGGCATTTTCGACGCCGTTTCCCCGAAGAAGACCGCGGTCTGCATTTTCGCCGACAAGGAGGAGATCGGCTCCGAGGGCGTGTCCGGCATGCTCTCCCAGGCGTTCGAGTGGTTCATGGGTGACATGTGCCGCACGCAGGGCGTCGCGCTTTCTGACTGCTTTGCCAACTCCTTCTGCCTGAGCGCGGATGTTACGGCGGCCTACGACCCGAATTTTGCCGACGTTTATGACAAGCGAAACTCTGCCTTTGTCAACTACGGCGTGGCGCTATGCAAGTACACCGGCTCCGGCGGCAAGGGCGGCGCATCTGACGCGAGCGCCGAGGTCGTCGGCAAGGTGCGCAAGCTCATGAACGACAACGGTGTCTTCTGGCAGATGGCCGAGATGGGCAAGACCGACGCCGGCGGCGGCGGTACGGTCGCCAAGTTCATGGCTCAGCGCAACATCGACACGCTTGACGCGGGAGTGCCCGTGCTCTCGATGCACGCGCCGTATGAAACGGTCGCCAAGCTCGACTGCTACATGACCTACAAGTGCATGAAGGCCATCTTCGAGCAGGCGTAAGAAGATATTCTGCGATTTCGAAAACGCTCTCCCGCCAATGGGAGGGCGTTTTCTGCCGAAAAGTCATACAATGTTGAACATTGTGTAAAGTTTCCCGCGGTTTCGCTTGCATAAGCGCTCGCGGCGTGATAAGCTGTCATAACACTTATTGCAAAGGATCAGGAAGGGAAGAGAGTCATGCTCCAGTTATTCACCGATA
>CALAAN010000128.1 GCA_937884915.1 uncultured Oscillibacter sp. | reverse complement strand
ATGAGCACATCCGCGTCGTGCGCGCCGTTATAGAATGCCTCCATCTGGATGGTGACAGTAGACTGGGCGGTCTCCTCCTCTGTGTTGTCAAACGAGACGTACTCCCCGCCCGCCATGGCGATGGACTTGGCGACATAGTCCGTCGACTTTCGCACGTTGACCGCGCCGTTGCTCGTCACATAGAAGAATGTGACGGTCTTTCCCGTGGGCGCAGCGCCCAGAATGCCCGAAACGCTGTCCATTTTCTCATCAAACAGCGCCTCAGCCTCGTCCTCCTTGCCGACGAGCGCGCCGTAGAGCTTGACCCACTCCATGCGGCCAAACGGCTCGCTCTCGTAGCTGGACATTTCGACCAGCACGGGGATGCCCAGCGTTTCAAACTGCTCGATGACCTCGGGCGAGTGATAGATCATCGTGTTTTCGAGCACGAGATCGCAGCCCTGCGACAAGATAAGCTCGTAATCGGGTTCGGAGTATTTGCCCGCGTAGAGCATGTCGCCCGCGCTCATGGCCTCCTTCGCCTGCTCGATGTACCAATCCGACTCCTTGCGTCCGCTGAAGCGGATGCTGTCGACTGCGTCCAGCTGGGCAAAGCTGTCCATCGCCGCGCTGGCGACCAGATAAATTTCATCGAGCGGCTGCTGCAGGACCGTCACACCCTCCGGCACGCCGCCGGGCACGGCCGCCCCCTCCGCCACGAGCAGGAATTCCTGATCCTGCCCGATGGTGATGCGCTTGTAGTCATCGCCCGCATAGGAAACGGAAAATTGCGTGGCATAGTCAAGCGGCATGGTCTCATCGAACGACAGTTCATCCCACGAAAGCGCCGCCTCTCCGCCGTTCGCGCCGTTCGCGCCGTCCTGCGCTTTCTTCCCGCAGGCGCAGAGTGTCAGCACGGCCAGCAGTGTGAGAAGCGCGCGCGGCAGACGTCTCATCCGTTCACCTCGGCGCTCGAGGAGTCGAACGTCAGCGTGTAGTCGATCTCGTGCGGCGTGCTCATGGCGGTGGTATCGCCGACCACGGCAAGCGGCGTATCCAGCGCGGCGACGGGGATCTCAAACGTCGAGCCGTTCTCGGTCGAGAGCACGTCGCAGCGCTCGCCGTCCACGAGCATATAGTCATAGTGGCTGCTGCTCCAGACAATGGTGGCGGTCATCTTGCCGTTCGCAACCGTCAGCGTGCAGGGCGACTGGATGCTCGCCTTGCCGCTGCCGCCCTCGAGCGTCACGGCAATCGTGTAGGTACCGTCGGCCAGCGTCTCGGCGGGCGCGGCGTCCTCTTCCTTCAAAACAGGATCCGTCACGGAGACCTTGTGGTCGTACCACTTGCCCTTCGTGCCGATGATGGCGACGTCGAACTCCTCGTCCAGCGCGGGCACGGGGATGTCAAAGCCGTTGACCTCCTCGCTCAGGCCGTCGGAATAGGTGACGGTGTCGGTCGTGGGCTGCAAGAGCGACGCGCCGTCCTTCTGCGCGTCCTCCGCCGTGCCGCAGAAAAGATTCAGAATGCTCTTGGACGGCAGGCTGATGTGGATCGTCATCTGGCCGTTTTCGACCGTCAGCGTACCCTTGCCCTCGCAGGCCTCGTTTACGTGGAACATGCTGCTGTCGGTATTGAACTCCGCGGTGTAAACGCCGTCGGCGAGCGCGGGCTCGGTGTTGGTGTCCTGCGGGTCGCCGTCCCCGCTCTTCTGCCCGCAGCCGAAAAGCAGCGTGCAGAGCAGCAGCGCGGTCAGCATCAGTGTCAGTGTTCTTTTCATTGGGAAATACCTCCATCCGGAAAAGGCTCCGAAGCGGTGCACAATCGCTTCGGAGCCCCCTTTTTGATCCTTTTTATGCGTTCAGGGCGTCAATGGCGGCCTGGGTGTGGGCGATGTACAGCGCCTGGATATCGGCGATCTCGCCGAGACCCGCGATCTGGCAGTCAACGGTGAAGCCGGCGGCCTCGAACATGGTCTTCCAGGAATCGTCGTCGCTGCCGGCCATATCGTTGTTGGCGTGGTCACCCGCAACGACCATCAGCGGGCGCAGGATGACGTTGGTGTAGCCTGCGGCCTTGACGGCCTCGATGACGGACTCGCAGGAGGTCTCCTCCGGCTCGCCCTCGACCGTGCCGATGAAGACGTTCTCATAGCCGAGGTTCTGCATCTGGGTGCTCATCTGGCTGTAGCTGACCTTGGCGACGTGCGCGGTGCCGTGGCCCATGAAGACGAACGCGGTGCCGGCTTCCTTGGCAGCCTCGAGAGAGTCAAAGCCGCTCGCCTCGACCGCGGCGGCGGTGATGGCCTTGGCGACGGCTTCCTTGTCGGCGTTGATGACGGTCGCGTCGCTGCCGACCTCGCCGAGCAGGG
>CALAAN010000127.1 GCA_937884915.1 uncultured Oscillibacter sp. | reverse complement strand
TTTATTCCACGGGCATAGCCCGTGGTTGCCTGTCTTCAACAAAACAAAAAAATTTCGGAGAGTGAAAACTCTCCGAAATTTTTAAGTGATTCAGTTGCTCTCCATCAACATATCGGCAACATCGGTGATGGCTGATTCCTCCGCGCCGTCATAATTGGAAAGATAGTAGCTGACGCCGTCTTTGTTCCAATGCGCCCGCCACATCTCAGGCGAGAGACAGTCCAGCACGGCATCATATTCCGCGTTCAGCGACACGCTTCCGACGGCCTCACTGTTTATGCCGGAAAAATCCCCGTCGAGTTTTGCTGCACGATAGAGGTAGCTGTGCCCGTCCAGCGTAAAATCCACCTGTGCGATCTCACCATCCATGATGCAGTAGGCCACATCCTCCGCGCCTTCCGGCGCGTCAATGACAAAGCCGAGTGTTTCAAAATCCTCCGCGCTCTGCACATCCTCAAACGGGGAGCCGACCATGACAGGCGGGTCGTCCGCCTCGCTGTCACGGTGCAAAAACGGGGACAAAAAGCCAAGCGTGACCGTCACCACCAGCGCAAGGCACGCGACCATCGCGCTGTAACGCTTCCACATCGGCGTCGGGCGGCGGGGGGGAAGCGGGACGACCGTTGAGGACGTATCCTTTTCCGGCGCGGGCGCACTGGTCTTCTCCTCAGGCACAGCCGCTTTCTGCGCCGCTGCTTTTTTCAGAATGTTGGCATACATTCGCTCCTGCGCGCCGCTCTCCGGTTCGATCTCGTTAAATGCTTTTTTAATCTCATTTTCGTTCATGCGTCCTCACCTCCCAATGTGAGCTTCAGTTTTGCGCGGGCGTCGCGCAGTTGGTTCCGTACGGTTGACGGCGGCCTGCCCAGCATCAATGCGATCTCGTCGGTCTGGTAGCCCTCGTAATAGTGCAGCCAGACGACCTCCTTGTATTTGACCGGCAGCGCCAAGACGGCCTCTGCGACCTCGCGCTTCTCGTCCGGTTCGGCGGCCTGTTCCGGTTCCTCGTCAATAGGCGTCACTTTTTGCCGCCACCAGTGCTTGAGCTTGTCCTTGCAAATGTTCATGGCCGTCGTCGTCAGCCACGAGCGCTCATGCCGCTCGTTTTCAAAGGAGACGTCGCTCGTCATCGCCCTGACGAAGGCGTCCTCCGTGCAGTCCTCGGCGTCCTGCGCGTTTTTCATAAAGGCATAGCAGACGCGGTAAATGGCCTTGAAGTGCCGCAGATAAAACGCCTCAAAATCCCCCTGCATGGCTCCGCCTCCCTCTTTCTATAGAGTAATACGATCAAAGAGTACAGATTGTCGGGCGGAATGTCAAGAAAAATGAAAAGTGATCAAGATCAATATCAGACTGTTTCGCGGCAGACATTAGCTTTGCTGGATCGCAAAAAGCGCAGTATTGGCAAAGTGCCACGGCGCGGCGTGGGGGAGAATGAAAAGCGGACACACGCCATAAGGCATGTATCCGCTTTTTGAGCCCTTTTCAGCGCTATTTACCCGGCAGGCTTTTCGATGTTTCCGCAAGGACAAGGCCGCGATACGCGGATCACATCAACGTGGGGATGCCGCAGATCATCATTCCTGCCGCAGGCGTTCGACGATGGAATGCTTTGCCTCGGCGTGGCTGCTAAGGACCGGGATCAGGCTGCCGAGCGCGGCGAAGACGGGGAACGCGGCCAGCACCGGCCAGAGGGTGAAACGGTAGGATAAAAACCAGAACAGATTGCCCAGAACGGTGTTCATGGCAGGGGCGGTCAGGAGCGTGAGCAGCAGCGCGAGCGTCACCGCGCCGAGCGTGTAGAGAAGCCCCTCGAGCATCAGCATCGTTTGCAGCTGCCGCGCCGTCATGCCCACGGAACGCAGAACGGCCAGCTCACGCCTGCGGGAAGAGATGCCCGTGATGATGGCGTTGGCAAAGTTCAGAATGCCCACCAGCCCCACGATCGCGCTCAGCGTGCCGCCGAGCAGCAGGAACATCGACCTCACACTGTCAAATTCCGCCGTGCAGGTGGCCTTGCTCTCGTAGTCCAGCTCCGGCGCGGCGCTTTCCGTATAGTTTTTTAAGAAAGCTTCCATGCCTTCTGTGGTATCGTCCTGCGTATTGAAGGCGTAGTACAGGACGCTGTCTGTACCGGAATCCTGAAGGAAGGTTTGGGCACCCAGAACAAATTCGTCGTCGCCGTAGTAGCGGTAGCTGAAGGCGGTGGGTACGGACACGAGCGCCGCCACGGTGTAGGTGACATCCCGATACTCCGCGGCGCGGCTCCGCCAGCTGACGGTGCTGAGGTCCGTGCCCCCAGGGAAGATCTCACCGGTGGCGGGATCATAATACTCAAAACGCTCCACAT
>CALAAN010000126.1 GCA_937884915.1 uncultured Oscillibacter sp. | reverse complement strand
ATGAAAAAAGACGTTCTGCGTTCTTCAAAGATGTTAAAAAAGAAAGTGTTCAGTATTGTTCAGTAAAATTGACTTTTCCTCACCAAGCGAATAAAATATAGAGCAAGAACGCAGGAGGTCTAACGACCGAAAGCGCAGATTTCAGGGAGCAGAAAAAGCCATAGAAAGCCTTGCGTAGCAAGGCTTTCTGCCCGTGCGGCGAGCACCGTCGGCAGAGCACCTGCCTTTTAAGCAGGGTGTCCGGGGTTCGAATCCCCGACGAGGCACCAAAAAAGAGAGACAGCTTAAAAGCTGTCTCTCTTTTTTGGATTCCGTTAGAAATTAAAATGCTCGGGGCAAATGAATTGCCCCTCCGCCAAGGTTTTGCCTATGGCAAAACACTTGTACGGCGCACTTGCGCCGAAGGATTCGACAGAATGTGCAGAAAAGACGGCATTGGTGTTTTTGGAGGGCAAATATTCGATTGCAAAGAACCTTTGCTTGTCTGCTCGCGGCTTTTTTGCTATGATGTGAGCAGCAAGGGAGGTCAATTTATGTCTGATTTCAGTTCCAATCTGAGGCAGCTGCGGAAAAAGGCCGGACTTTCGCAGGACGCGCTCGCGGAAAAGCTCCCCGTCTCGCGCCAGACCGTTTCGAGCTGGGAGCGCGGCAACTCTTTTCCCGACCTTGATATGCTGGTGCACATCAGCCATGCGCTCGCGACCGACCCGAACGAGCTGCTTTACCCGAACCGGAAGCACAAGAGCAGCAGTGTGAGCCGCCTTGTGGACGATGACTTTTTCGGCAAGCTCACGGTCGTCATTTGGATCGTGGGCCTTCTGCTCGGCCTGTCCGCCGGCAGTCAGGGCTATGTGTCGGGGCCGAATGCCCTTTCGTGGCATTTTGTGTTTTCTGACGCGCTGCGCTGCTGGGCCCCCGCGCTTTTAATCGGCATGGCGTTTCTCGGTCTTCAGAAGATCATTGACCTTTTGAAAGAGCGCGGCGAGTGAGTTCGTCTGTTTGACTTGCCCCCGGAATCATGGTAAAATTCTTCTATCAATACTCAGGAGGAAAGCCGTATGAAACGCTGCAGGTTTTTGGCCCTTATGCTCGCTTTGCTTTTGCTGCTGCAGAGTTCTGCGTTGGCGGCGGACAAGGGCAAAACCGTCACCGTCACGCTCCCGACGTTTGCCGTTACGCTCAACGATACCAAGATCGACAGCGCGCACAGCGAATATCCGCTGATCGTCTACCGCGATATTACGTATTTCCCCATGACCTACCACGCCTCGCGCTTCCTGCACCTCAAGAGCAACTGGTATCAGACCGAGCCCAAGGGCACGCTGTTCGTCGGCTACAGCGACGCGAGCGAGGACACGTGGACCGACACGCCCGCGACCAGCAAAAATACTGCGACCGCCAAGGCGACCGTCGCCGACTATCAGATCGCCGTCAACACGGTGGACAAGGGCAAATGCCTCGACAATTCCGCCGAGCCGTATCCGCTGCTCAACTTCCGCGGCGTGACCTATTTTCCGCTCACGTGGCGCTTTGCCGTGGAGGAGTTCGGCTGGAAGTATCACTTTGACGCCAAAAACGGTCTGAGCATCCGATCGGCCGAGCAGTTCCGCCCCGAGCTTGAGGACGCGCTGCTTGCAAGCTCCGCGCCGTCCGCCGCGCTGGTGCAGAAGACGTATTTTTACAGCGCGGACAAGTCCGAATACGCGGGCGTTCCCTATTCCAATCTGGCTGGCGCGACCTTCGTCTACCGCAGAAGCGGCGAGGCGGCGGTGACGATCAAGGCGCAAGAGCTCTTTTCTGACGGCGAATACTACTTCGACTGTCAGAACGGCGAAAACGCGCCTGTGCTCAGCAGCGGCGTGCTGACGCTCTCCGCCCGCCGGACGGACAGCGCCGGTCAGGCGACCGTCACGCTCAAGATCGACCTGCGCAGCGGAACGCTGCTGCCGTAATTTACCCCTAAGGAGACGCACATTGAACATCACGACCATTTTATTCGACCTGGACGGGACGCTGCTGCCGATGGATCAGGAGGCGTTCACAACCGGATACTTCAAGCTCCTCGCCAAAAAGCTCGCGCCCTACGGCTACGAGCCCAAATCGCTCGTTGACGCCATCTGGGCGGGAACGGCGGCCATGGTCAAAAACGACGGGAGCTGCACGAACGAGCAGGCCTTCTGGAAAAGGTTCGCAGCGATCTACGGCGAGGAAAAGTGCCGAAGCGATCAGCCGCTCTTTGAGGACTTCTACGCCAACGAGTTCAACGCCGCGCGCGAGATCTGCGGCTTCAACCCCGCGTCGGCGGAGACGGTGCGAAGACTCAAAGAGCGCGGCTACCGCGTCGCGCTGGCGACGAATCCGATCTTCCCCCATGTGGCGACGGAGAACCGCATCCGCTGGGCGGGCCTGACGCCGGAGGATTTTGAAATTTACACGACCTATGAGGCCTCGACCTTCTGCAAGCCGAATCCCGCCTACTACCTCGAAGTTGCACGCACGCTGGATGTCAGGCCGGAGGAGTGTTTGATGGTCGGCAACGACGCGACCGAGGACATGGCCGCGCGCGAGGTCGGGATGGACGTGTTTCTTCTGACCGACTGCCTCATCAACACGAAAAACCGCGACCTGAGCGCCTATCCCCGCGGCGATTTCGCCGCGCTGAACGCCTATATCGACGCACTGCAATAAAAAACTGCCGCCCAACGGGCGGCAGTTTTTTTGAGCAATATTCTCTTATTTTTTCCCGTTCTGCGCGGTGACAAGGCGGAAGATCGTGGACACCAGCAGCATCGCGACGGCAATGCTGCCCGCGACGCCCGCGGTCTCGAGCCCCTTGTGCACCGCGGCCTGCACGTCGCCGCTGAGGCCGAGGCTCATCGTGTAGTAGATGCCGGCCCCCGGCACCAGCGGGACGATGGAGATGACGAGGTAAGATGTGACGGGGTATTTGCGCGAGCGCGCCATGAGCTCGGAATACAGCGCGGAGGCGACGGCGGCGAAGAAGTTCATACCGTAAATGCCTATGCCCAGCTCGCGGCAGAGCAGGTACGTCATCCATGTGATCACGCCGCCGAGCGCGCAGAGGGCGCTGCCCTGTCCGTGCACGTTGAAGAGAATGAAAAAGCCCGTGCAGGCGACGAAGATCATGACGGCCTGTCCCCAGGCGGGATAGCTCGCCGAGCCGGACGAGGCCGTCACGCCGTAGACGCTCATCGTCACGCGCCATGCCGCCGCCGTGCCCAGCGCGATGGCGAATGCCGAGAGCAGTACCTGCACGATGCGGTTGATGCCGGAATTCGTGTCGCCATAGATGATGTCGCGCATGGAGGTCGTGATGAGAAGGCCGGGGACCAGGATCATCAACGTGCCGATGATGACAGAGTCGACATAGTCGACGAGGTGGAGACCTGCAGCGAGATAGGCCGGCACGGCCATCGCGAAGGCCGCGGCGATGGTGCTGAAAAACGGGTTTGTCTCGCGCTTGTCCATCTGGCGCGAGACAAAGCCGATGATAAGCCCCATGAGGCCCGCGAACAGACAGTCGCGCAGTGTGCCGCCAAAAACAGGGCAGAACCCCGCTGCGGCGCAGAAATTGCCCAGATAATAAACAGGCACGGAGTAGTGCCGCCGCCCCTTGAGCGTTTCATCGAGCCACTGCACGGCGACGCTCGGGTCGGGCGTTTCGGCGCAGATGCGGCGCGAGAGCGCGTTGAGCTTTTCCACCGACTCGAGGTCATTGCCGTGGAAGCCGACGCGCTTCATCACCATCAGGGGCTTGCCGTTGGCGGCCTCGAGGCTGACCATCACGCAGTTGGGGATGGAAAATGCCTGACACTCGATGCCGTAGGCGCCGATGATGCGGCGCATTGTCTCTTCGATGCGGAACGTCTCCGCCCCGCTGAGCGCCAGATGATAGCCGACGCGTGCGGCCAGATCGGTCAAAAGGTAATAATCCATAGAGAACCCTCGCAATTTCGGGAGGTTTGTCATTTGCGCGCCTATATTACAGCGAAACAGCGTTCCTGTCAATGCCGGGCGGGGACGCCGCAGAAAAAACATTTGCCATTTTGCCGCGGCGGCACTATACTGGTGCTCGACCCGGTAAAAAAAGAAGAAATGAGATAGATTATGGAAAAAACGATCAGAAAACACGAGATCGACATGCTGCACGGCTCCATCTGGAATAAACTGCCGCTCTTTGCCCTGCCGGTCGCGGCTACGGCGATCCTGGAGCAGCTGTTCAACGCCTCGGACGTCGCCATCGTCGGCAACTTCACGGGCGACGCGCGCACGGTGGCGGTCGCGGCGGTGGGCGCGAACGGACCGATCATCGGCCTGATCGTCAACCTCTTCATCGGCATCGCGCTCGGCGCAAACGTCGTTATCGCGAATGCCATCGGCTGCGGGGACGACAAGGCGGTCAAGCACGCGGTGCACACGTCGATCGTGTTCTCCGTACTCGGCGGCGCGGCGATCGCGCTGCTCGGGCAGCTCATCGCCTCGCCGCTACTCAGCATTCTCAATGTGCCGGAGGATGTGTTCCCGTATGCGCTTTTGTATCTGCGCATCTATTTGCTCGGCATGCCGGTGATATTGCTCTACAACTTCGAGGCCGCGATCTTCCGCAGCATCGGCGACACGAAGGTGCCGCTTGCGGCGCTTGCGATCTCGGGTGTGCTGAACGTGCTGCTGAACCTCTTTTTTGTCATCGTGCTGCACATGACGGTCAACGGCGTCGCCATCGCCACGGTGGCGGCCAACGCCGTGAGCGCGGCGCTGCTCTATGTCCGCCTGACACACACCGATCAAAAGGTGCGCGTCGAGTGGAAGTCCCTTCGCATCGACGGCGCGAGCTTAAAGCGCATTTTGAGCATCGGCGTTCCCGCAGGCGTGCAGAGTGCGGTGTTCTCGTTTGCCAACATCGTCATCCAGTCGGCCATCAACAGCCTCGGCACGGTGGTCATCGCGGCGTCGAGCGCGGCGTTCAACATCGAAATTCTCGCCTACGACGTGCTCAACTCGTTTTCACAGGCCTGCACGACCTTTGTCGGGCAGAACTACGGCGCGGGGCAGATCAAGCGCTGCAAGAAGACGATGCAGCTGAGCCTTTTGGAGGACGCCATCGCCACATTCGTCGCCGTTGTCGTTGTGCTGCTGAGCGCAAAGTCGCTGCTCGCGATTTTCAACAACGATCCAGAGGTCATCGCCATCGGCTATGTGCGTTTGGCGACGATCCTGCCGGCCTACGGCTTCTGCCTGCTGTATGAGATCCTCTCGGGGTATCTGCGCGGATTCGGCATCTCGCTCGCGCCCGCGCTTTTGACGATGCTCGGCGTGTGCGGCATCCGCATCGCGTGGGTCAAGTTCGTCTTCCCGACCAGCATGACGTTTGAGACCATCATGCAGGTCTATCCCATCAGCCTTGGCGTAACGGCAGTGCTGATCCTCTGCGCCGTGCTGATCTACCGCCCGTCCAGACGCTTTGCGAGCCTTGAAACGGAGACGGCGGACAAGTGAGGAAGCATCCTCACTTGTCAAAATGCTCCCAGAAGGCGCGCATCGCGGCCTCGTACGCGCCGCGGCCCATATAGTAGCTCATCGCGTGGTCCGCGCCGGGCACAACGAGCAGCTTGCAGGGCGCGGCGCAGGCGTCGCGGTTTTCAAACGCCATCTTGAGCGGAACGAAGTGGTCGTCCTCGCCATGAATGAGCAGGATCGGAACATCGGTATTTTTGAGCGCCTCGACGGTAGAATAGCTGCCGGACGAGGCGTTCAGCCTCTTTTTGCACAGGCCGTCGGCGATGACCGTCGCCGCGCGGATAGGAAGATGCAGGTTCTTTCCCATCACGTGCTGCCAGATCGCGCGCGGCGAGGTGTAGGCCGAGTCGGCGATCACGCCGTGTACCGCAGCGGGGAGAATGTCGCCCGCGGCCATGAGCACCGTCGCGCCGCCGAGCGACACGCCCATAAGGTAAATGGGAAGCTCGGGAAAGCGCTCGGCCGCCCAGTTTGCCCAGTCGACGCAGTCGCAGCGCTCGGTCAGGCCGAAGCCGATGTAGTCGCCCTCACTCTCGTTCTGCGCGCGCTGCTCCACATAGAGCACGCTGCACTGTTCGCGGTCAAAAAAGTCTGCCAGCAGCCCGAAATCGCGGTACCATGCCGAGCGCCAGCCGTGGAACGCGATCACAAGGCGCTTGGCATGTTCGCATTCGCGAAGATGCCCCACGAGCGTCAAGCCCTCGCGGTTTTCGAGCAGCACCGTCTCCGTTTCCGAGGAGGCGAGCTTTTTCGCGGCGGCGCGCTGCGCCTCGCGGTAGGGCTCGTCGCGCTTTTCGCCCGTGAGCTGGGCGCTGCCCCTGTTTTTGAACGCCCTGGGCGCCTCGCGCTTCATCGCAACGTCCATAAGCGTCCGCGTCACGCCATAGGCTGCCGCGCCATACAGCGCCGCCGCAGCCGTGACGAATATAGCCGCCTTTGCCGTTTTTTTCATAACTGTGACCTCCCTGTATCGAAACTGTAAACTCTTATTTTGGGCACTGGACAGAGATTTTTTTCCGTGTTATACTCCTAACGAGTTTAAGATCCCGACGGTCTAGACTGTCCGCCTTTTCTTTCAGCGTAGCAAAAACTCCGGCTTTTTGCTACGTTCAGTTTTTCCCGTTTGTATGCACTTCCTGCCGGAAATTTGAATGATCGGAGGAACGCATTTTATGAACGAAGTCAAGTCCCCGAAGAAGCCGCTGCTGTACTATTATGTCGTCGCCATGCTGCTCGTGATGCTCTTCAACTTCATCGCGATGCCGTGGATCTCTGAGCACCAGATCAAGGACGTCGACTACAACACCTTTGTCACCATGACGGAAAACGGTGAGGTCGGCAAGGTCGAGATCCAGCAGCAGGAAAATCGCATCCTGTTCACAGATAAGGATGAAAAAAACGTCTACAAAACGCCAATGCTTCCGGATGACGAAGGGCTTGTCCAACGCCTGCTGGACGCGGGTGTCTCTACGACCGGCGAGGAGATCGAGCAGACGTCGCTGCTGGTAAATATCCTCAGCTGGGTACTGCCGATCGTCATTTTCGTTGCGCTGGGGCAATACATGTCGCGCAAAATGATGGACAAAATGGGCGGCGACAACTTTATGATGTTCAACATGGGCAAGTCCAACGCCAAGGTGTATGTCAAGTCCGCCGAGGGCATCAAGTTTGACGACGTCGCGGGCGAGGACGAGGCCAAGGAGAACCTCACCGAGGTCGTCAACTATCTGCATGACCCCAGCAAGTATCAGGAGATCGGCGCGTCGATGCCCAAGGGCATCCTGCTCGTCGGCCCTCCGGGAACCGGTAAAACGATGCTCGCCAAGGCGGTCGCCGGCGAGGCGAACGTGCCGTTTTTCTCGATGTCGGGCTCGGAATTCGTCGAAATGTTCGTCGGTATGGGCGCGAGCAAGGTGCGTGACCTCTTTAAGCAGGCCAAGGAGAAGGCCCCCTGC
>CALAAN010000125.1 GCA_937884915.1 uncultured Oscillibacter sp. | reverse complement strand
AGCTCGCGCAGGTTGTGCGACGAGACGAGCACCGTCGTCCCGCGCTCGCTGACGTCCTGCAGAATGAGGCTCCACACCTGGCGGCGCATCACGGGGTCGAGGCCGTCGACCGGCTCATCGAGGATGAGGTAGTCCGGCATCGTGCACATCGCAAGCCAGAAGGCCGCCTGCTTCTGCTGACCCTTGCTCATGCGGCGCAGCGGACGGGTCTCGTCCAGCGCGAAGACCTCTTTGAGCTTTTCGTAGCGCTCTGCATTGAAATTCGGGTAGAACCCACGGTAAAAGCGCATCATATCGCGCAGTCCCGCCTGCATAAAATAGAACCAGTCGTCGGGAATGGAGGCGATGCGCGCCTTCACGTCCGCGTTTTCCCAGACGGGCTGGCCGTCAAAGGTCACGCTGCCGCTGTCCTGATGATAAACGCCCGTCAGATGGCGCAGCAGCGTCGTCTTGCCCGCGCCGTTCGGCCCGACAAGGCCGTAGACCGTGCCCTTCTGCGCGGTCAGATCCGCGCCGGAAAGCGCGGCAAAGCCATCAAACGTTTTGATGAGTCCGCGTACTTCGATCATTTCTCTTCTCCCTCCCTGCACATTGTTTGGATCTCTTCTTCGCTCACGCCCATGGCGCGCAGTTCCTGCAAAAGCTCTCGGAGCTGCCGCTCGAGCGATAAGCGGCGCGCGTCGTCCTGCGCGCGGTAGGTGTGCACGGCGAAGCAGCCCTTGCCGGGCACGGAGCAGCAGTAGCCGCTCGCTTCCAGCTCGTTGTACGCGCGCTGGATGGTATTGGGATTGATGGCGAGCTGCGTCGCCAGCGCGCGCACCGAGGGGAGCTTGTCCCCGTCGGCGATCGCGCCCGAGACGATCAGCCGCCGCAGTCCGTCGCACACCTGCTCGTAGATCGGGCGCGCGTCGCGGTAATTTAAGGTGATCATGGCAGTCCTCCCGCGCTTATCGGCCACAAAGTACGATAAGCATCAAAACGCCAAGTATCAGCACGGTGAGCACCGGGATCAGAAAGATCAGATTGAACATAGGTACCTCCAACTGTACTAAGTGTGTTAGTACGGTTAGGATAGCATGACGGACCCACGCTGTCAAGCGCGGAATGAAAAGATTTTTCGTCATATCCGCTGTGCAAAGCACCAAATGCACATAAAGAATGCATTAAAATGCAGACAAACCGCACAATTTGCGAGGAGTGCACGACAAAAACCAACCTTTGCCCCGTTGACATAAGGCGGTCGATTTGGTATCCTTTGGGCTATGAAAGAAATTCATCAATTGTTTTATGGAATGTGATTTTTTGGGAAGGAGAAGTGTATGGAACAGTTTATGAAGATCAACACTGCGGTCAACGGCTTCGTCTGGGGGCCGGTGATGCTGGTGCTGCTCGTGGGTACGGGCGTTTACCTGAGCATCGCCGTGGGCTTTATCCAGTTCACAAAGATCGGCTACTGGTGGAAAAATACCATCGGCAAAATCTTCAAAAAGAGCGAGGCGGGCGAGGGCGAGATCACGCCGCTGCAGGCCGTGTCCACGGCCCTTGCCTCCACCGTCGGCACGGGCAACATCGCGGGCGTTACGGGCGCGATCATTTTAGGCGGCCCGGGCGCGGTGTTCTGGATGTGGGTCTCGGCGCTTTTCGGCATGGTGACAAAGTTCTCCGAGGTCACGCTTGCCGTCAAGTACCGCGAGCGCAACGAAAAGAGCGATTGGTGCGGCGGCCCGATGTACTACATCAAAAACGGTCTCGGACCCAGGTGGAAGTGGCTCGGCAGCGTGTTCGCCGTGTTCGGCGCCATCGCGGCGTTCGGCATCGGCAACATCGCTCAGGTACACTCCATCGCGGACTCGGTCAAGTCCGTCGCCGTCGCGTTCAATGAAAATGCGGCCAGCAAGGAGACGATGATCTGCCTCATCACCGGCATTTGCGTCGCTATCTTTGTGGCGCTGGTGCTCATCGGCGGCGTCAAGCGCATCGGTCAGGTCACGGAAAAGCTCGTGCCAGGCATGGCCGTCATTTACATCGTCTGCGCGCTCATCGTTGTGTTTGTGAATATCAGTGCCGTTCCCGGCGTGTTTGCCTCCATCTTCAAGGGCGCGTTCAACCCCGCTGCCGTCACCGGCGGCGCGGCGGGCATTTCCATCAAGCTCGCCATGACCAAGGGCGTCGGCCGCGGCGTCTTCTCCAACGAGGCGGGCCTCGGCTCTGCGCCAATCGCGCACGCCGCCACGTCGGAAAGAAACCCCGTCAAGCAGGGCCTTTACGGCATCTTTGAAGTATTTATGGATACTATCGTCATCTGCACGCTTACCGCGCTCGTCGTCCTCTGCTCCGGCGCGGCGGACGGCAACTACGGCAACAACGACCTTGCGGGCGTTGTCACCACGGTCGCGGGCTTCTCGAGCGTCTTCGGCGCGAAGGCGGGCTCGGTCATTCTGGCGGTCGGCCTGCTGCTGTTCGCCACGTCCACGATCCTCGGCTGGGCGCTCTACGGCACGCGCTGCGCGGAGTTTCTCTTTGGCAGCAAGATCATCCGCCCCTATCAGATCATCTTCTGCCTCGTCGTTGTGGCGGGCGCGGTCGCGGATCTGACGCTCGTGTGGGATATCTCCGACACGCTCAACGGCCTTATGTCTATCCCGAACCTCATCGCGCTGCTGCTGCTGAGCCCCGTGGTCATCAAGCTGACGAAGGAACATTTTGCTGGACTGAAGAAATAATCAAAAAAGCGGCGTGCCGCTTTTTTGAGAGGGGATTGCAGCCCCGCGGCAGCGCACGCGCCGCAGGCGCGCACATTTGCGGGCTGAGAAGTGTAAATTCCGACGCATATGTCGTCGAAATTTACGATTAAGATCATTTCGCGTCTGCGGACGCGAAAGTCTGCGACGCTTTTTCGGATCATTTAGCGAAAAAGAGACGGCTTTGGCCGTCTCTTTTTTCCTCTGTTTTGCCGCACAGAGCGGGAAAATGCAAAAAAGCAGTATGGTTTCACAGGTTTTGCTTTACAATAGAAAAAAGCTGTGCTATCATAATTCAGCACGCTTATCGTGCGCATTCCCGCACTTAGGACGCGGAGGATTCACCGACCCGCCGCTCAGTGCCGGGAGAATTTTATGAAAGGTGGAATACACACTATGATGCTCAAAGACCAGAAGACGGCTATCATCGAGGCCAACCGCACCCACGAAGGCGACACCGGTTCTCCGGAGGTTCAGGTTGCTATCCTTACCGAGCGCATCGCTCAGCTCACCGAGCACCTCAAGCAGCACCCGCAGGACAACCATTCCCGCCGCGGCCTGTACAAGATGATCGGTAAGCGCCGCAGCCTGCTCGATTACCTCATGAAGAAGGACATCGAGCGCTATCGTACCCTGATCGCCAAGCTGGGTATCCGTAAGTAAGTTTGAAAACAGGGTGGTGTGCGTGCGCACCACCCTTCTTTCACACTTTCGCCCTTGGCACTTTTCCCGCGCGTATGAGAGCCTGCTATGCTTTAGCAGTTGAAAAAGCGGCGGCGTGACCGACGTTTTTTCAAGTGCTAAACGGTCGGCTCCCATACGGAATTTTACAAAAAGGAGATCGACAATGTCTACCATCATCACCCACAGACAGTTCCCCAACTACCACAAGTACGAGATGGAGCTCGCCGGCCGTCCCCTCACGCTCGAGGTCGGCAAGCTCGCCGAGCTCGCCAACGCCGCCGTTATGGTCGGCTACGGCGACACCCGCGTGCTCGTCTGCGCCACGGCTTCCGCCCGTCCGCGCGACGGCATCGACTTCTTCCCTCTCTCCGTTGACTTTGAGGAAAAGCTCTACTCCGTCGGCCGTATCCCCGGTTCTTTCAACCGCCGTGAAGGCCGTCCCGGCGAAAAGGGCATCCTGACCAGCCGCGTCATCGACCGCCCCATCCGCCCGCTCTTCCCCTCTGACTTCCGCAACGACGTCTCCATCATGGCGACGGTCATGAGCGTCGACCACGACTGCTCTCCCGAGATCGCGGCCCTGATCGGCACCTCCGCCGCGCTGGCCATCTCCGATATCCCCTGGAACGGCCCTGTCGGCGCGCTCAAGGTCGGCCTTGTGAACGGCGAGCTCGTGCTCAACCCCAATTCCGAGCAGCGCAAGGCCAGCGATCTCGACGTCACGGTCGTCTCCACCGGCAAGAAGGTCGTCATGATCGAGGCTGGCGCGAACGAGGTCGACAACGACACCATGTACAAGGCCATCGAGCTTGCCCACAACGAGAACCAGAAGCAGGTCGAGCTCATCAACCGCATGGTCGCCGAGATCGGCAAGCCCAAGTTCGACTACCCGCACGCGAGCTTCAACCAGGAGCTGTTCGACAAGATCGTCGAGTGCTTCATGAACGAGGCCAAGGCCGCGATGGACACCGACGACAAGAACGTCCGCGAGGCCCGCTGGAACGAGATGATCGAGCACTGGCACGAGATGTTCCTCGAGCAGTATCCCGACATGGACCAGTACCTCGACGAGATCACCTACAAGTTCCAGAAGAAGATCGTCAAGGCGTGGCTGCTTGAAGGCCACCGCGTCGACGGCCGAGCGAAGAACGAGATCCGTCCTCTCGCCGCCGAAGTCGGCGTCCTGCCCCGCGTCCACGGTTCGGGCCTGTTTACCCGTGGTCAGACGCAGGTGCTCTCCGTCTGCACGCTCGATACGCTTTCCGCCTGTCAGAAGCTCGACACCATCTGGGAAGAGACCGAAAAGCGCTATATGCACCACTACAACTTCCCCGGCTACTCCGTCGGCGAGGCCAAGCCCTCCCGCAGCCCCGGCCGCCGCGAGATCGGCCACGGCGCTCTCGCTGAGCGCGCGCTGCTGCCGGTCATCCCGTCTGTCGACGAGTTCCCGTATGCCATCCGCGTCGTGAGCGAGGTCGTCTCCTCCAACGGCTCGACCTCTCAGGGCTCCATCTGCGGCTCCACGCTCGCGCTGATGGACG
>CALAAN010000124.1 GCA_937884915.1 uncultured Oscillibacter sp. | reverse complement strand
AGTTCTCCTCACTGAAACCGTCGAACATCGCCTCGTCCAGCTCGGCGCCCGCGCTTTTGGCGCACAGGCGCACAAAGTCCGGCACGCTCAGATCTTTCAGCGCGCTTTGCAGCTGCGCGGCGCGTTCCTCCGCGGTATCGGCAGTGAGCGCAAGCTCCGGCGGCGCGGGCATCGTGCCCCCGCACAGTGCGCTCACATAATGTAAGTAGCGTTCGCACAACTCCATTGCCGCGCCCCCTCGGTTCATAATCTCTAACAATCTATCATACAGCGGCAGAAAAAGCAACCGAAAACCGAAGAAAGCCGCTAAATGCGGCTTTCTTCCTGCAATTTTTGCGCCAGCAGCGCGCGATTTTCCTGCAAACGTGAATCATCCGGCGCGAGCTCGAGCGCTTTTTCCGCGCTTTTGAGCGCGTTTTCCCACTGCTCGAGGTGGAAGTACGCGATGCTCAGCAGATCGTAGGGGAAGCTGCCCCACGCGAACGGCTCGCAGATGTACGTGCGCGGGCGTTCAGTGATCGTGAGCGCGCGGTTTACCATAAAAATGACGCCGCACCAGTCCCTCTGCTGATAAAGCAGGTCGGCAAACTCCAGATACGGCTCGCGCAGATGCGGCGCTTCTGCGATGGCGCGGTGCAGCCAGAGTGCGGCCTCATCCTCACGCCCCAAATGCCGCAGACAGCGCGCGATGTAGCGCATCGAGGCGCAGCGCTCGTCGCGCCACACGGCCTGCGGCATCGCAAGGTGCGCCTTCAGCGTCGAGACCGCCTGCGCCCAATCGCCGCGGAACATGTATTCGCGCCCCAGGTAATGGCGGTTGCGGTCGTTCTGCGGGTCCTCCCGCACGGCGAGCTCCAAAAGCGGCAGATACTGCCCGCGTGATTTGTTCGGGTCGGGGTGGTGATCAAGCTGCACTCCCTCAGCGTCGACAAAGCGCTCGCTGCCGTCGCCCACATATTGCAGTACCTCATGCACCGGATTTACCCAGCGGTAGCAGCCGTTTTTATGAATTTTGTCCGTCCAGAAGACGCAGCCCTCGCGCCCGTCGGGCAGAAAGCTCCATGTGTAGCGGTAGCGGGCGCGCGTCGTATCCGCGCGCCATGCGCGCTCGAGCTTTTCGCGCCAGCCGGACTGAAACTGTTCGTCAAGGTCGATGCAGCAGCAGATCTCGGCGTCCTTTGGGATGAGCTTCAGCGATTCGTTGCGCGCGGCGTCGAAGCGCCACGGTGAGATGATCTTCTGCTCGACGTGCGCGCCGCGTGCTCTGAGCTTTTCAACCGTATCATCCGTTGACCCCGTGTCGAGCACGCAGATGTCGTCCGCCTCGGACATCGAGTCCATGAAGCGGTCCACAAACTGCGACTCGTTTTTGCAGATGGCGTAAACGCAGACGCGATAGGAAATGACGACTCCTCCTTTTATATATGTATCGCGGCGCGGCTTGCGCCGCACCGCTCATTGCTCAGGTCGAGAGGAGACCCGCCGCGCGGAGATTCGCCAGCAGTGCGTTGAACTGCTCGACGATGTCCTCCGTGCTCGCCGCATCGGCGACAGCCGCTGCCGCGCGCGTGTCGCTCGGCCCGGTCGGACCCGTGGGGCCCGTAGGGCCGGTCGCCCCCTGGGGCCCCTGCTCACCGTCGCTGCCGACGAGACCCTGCGGCCCAGTCGGTCCGGTGGGACCTGTCGCGCCGGTCGCGCCCGTGGCACCAGCCGCACCTTCAACACCTTGCGGACCCTGCGGCCCAGTGGGACCCGTTGCGCCCGTAGGACCGACGGCACCCGCTGCGCCCGCAATACCCTGCGGACCGGTGGGCCCAGTCGGTCCGGCTGCGCCAGCCGCACCGGCGGCTCCGGCTACACCTTGAATGCCTTGAGGACCCTGCGGGCCTGCGGCGCCCGTGGCGCCCGTCTGCCCTTGCGGTCCGGTCGGACCGATGGCGCCCGGCGTGCCGGGGACGCCTTGAAGCCCCTGAACACCCTGAGGTCCCGTCGGCCCGATTGGACCGGGAACACCCTGAATGCCCTGCACCCCCTGCGGTCCCGTTGGGCCCAGCACATACTGGGGCGGGAACGGCGGGGGAAACGGCGCGGGGCAGGGTGGCGGGCAGCGGTCTGCGCCGCCGCACGAATTCTGAAAACGATTCATCGAAAATACCCTCCTTATAAGCTCGGGGCAGGAAAACTCCTGCGCTTCATTCTATGCCGCGGGCGGAGAGAGGTGAGCACGACAGAATGTGCACGTTTTGTGAACAATGGGGAAAAGCCTTGCAACGCTTTCGGTGGTATGCTAACATATCATAATATGTTTTACCGAATCAAAATGTTCGTCAGAACAGGAGGATCTCATGCAGAAAAAATTGCTCATCCCCATTCTCGTCGTGCTGGTGCTTGTGATCGTGCTGGTGGTGCGGGGCTGCGGGAACAAGGATACATCACAGGATGATAAACAGGATGGAACGCAGGACGCGCAGACGGACACGCTCGACAATACAAACACGACCGGAAACGACGTGCGCGCAGAGCTCGGCGCGATGACCGCCAACGAAAGCGGCGGCGTTGACATCACCGTTACGGCGGACGGTCCACAGACGACCTACACCTATACCGACGTTGCGCCCGACGCATGGTACGCCGACGCGGTCAACTACGTCGTCTCCACGGGTGTGATGAGCGGCGATGACACGCAGCATCTCTTCCAGCCGGAATACGGCGTGGAGAGATCGCAGTTCGCCGTCATCATGTACCGCTTTGCCGGCGGCACGCCGACGGGGGAGGACGTGGAGTTCAGCGACCTCACGGGCGACGAGTGGTATTATGAGTATGTCAAGTGGATGGTCGGCAAGGGTCTCATGGGCGGCAACGGCGGGGCGTTTGACCCCAGTGGCTTTTTGTCCTGCGAGCAGGCGATCATCGTGCTCTACCGCCTCGCGGGTGAGCCTTCGGTCACGGGTACGCTCGACGACTACCCCTATGCGCCCAAAGTGTCGGAGAGCGGCAGGGACGCCGTGACCTGGGCGTGGAACAACGGGCTCATCACCGAGAAGGAGTGCGTCTGGTATCCGACGCAGGCCATCAGCCGCGCGCAGGTCGCGCTTTTGCTGATGCGCTACGATACCTTGATCGGCCGAAATGCGGCGTAAATGAATGAATACGGAAAAATGCGGGCATTCTGTTCTTGGCAGAATGCCCGCAAACCATTGACAGCACTGACTCTTTGGAATGCCTGTAGAGAGTCTGAGAAGAAAAACGTCGAAAAAAGTAAAATTAACTGTTGACAAACGCTGACCCACGTGCTAAGATAACACCTGTTCCGCGAATGGAGCGTGCACCTTGTAAATTAAACAAC
>CALAAN010000123.1 GCA_937884915.1 uncultured Oscillibacter sp. | reverse complement strand
TGGAGTCAGTATCAATGGGGACCGGCCCGTTGACGCGGCGCAGCTGATCGTCCTTGTTGTCCACGATGGCGCGGTGCGCGGCGAGAAGATAGCGGATGGTGTCGGGGTCCTCGGTCGCGACCTGCGTCTTGCCGCCGAACGAGTAGGATACGGATTCCACCTCGCTTTCGTTCGGAACGCGGCTTTCATAGCCCGTGAGATCGAAGGTCATCGCGATGCCGAACAGCACGAGGATCCCCGCGACGACTGCCGCGCCCTTTGCCCCTGCGCGGAAGACGTTAAAGCTCTTGCGGATCAGCATTTCGGCGATGTAATAGCCTGCGAGCCCAGCGGCCACCATACACACGATCGTGCCGGGCAGGGAATAGCTGCCGCTCGCCTGATACTGGCCGAAGAGGAAATAGTAGAGCATCTGGCCGATCGCGATGGCCGTGCAGAACGCCACGCCGTACTTGAAAACGGGCGCCGCCCACGAAAAGGCGACCGTCGAGCCGGTCAGCTCGCTCTTGCGCGTGCGGTACAGAAGCATCGCGATGACCGCGATGGCAAGTCCCGCGAGCGCGTAGGCGATGAGCATGGTGAGAGAGCCAGACGCAAGCTGTGGATTTGAGGAAAGAATGTCGCCGCTTGTCTCAACATAGGTGTAGTCATAGCTGATGTCCAGCTGGCGGAGCATCCAGTAGAGCGGGGAGAGAAAGCCGAGCTGCACTGTGCCGCTCGCGGCATAGCCGAAGAGGAAGTTGCCCGCAAAGCTGCGGACGAGTGATTCCATCGCCACAGCGAGGAAGCTGCCGATGACATAGAACGCGGGTGCGGCCAGCATCTGGCCCGTCATCATCACGCACAGCACCGCGAACGAATAGTAGAAGACGGTTTCCAGCATCGCCGCGAGCATTGCCGCGCCGGTGACGCTCGTGAAGCTCAGGTGGAACGGCGAGGCGACCGCCGTGCCGAGCAGAAAGGCGAGTAGGATGGACACGATCTGGCAGAAAAGGCCGGTGCAGTATGTGGTCGCAAACAGCGTCTCGCGCCGCACGGGCAGGGCATGATAGCCGTTCGTCGCGCGGCCCTTCGTTAGATACGAAAAAGAGAGCATCGCGAACAGCAGCCCGAAGCCGAACGCCATGAAGATGCCGCCGCGCGCGCCGGTGTTGAGCAGGAAGTCCGCCGCATCCGACGCATCGTAGTGCCCCTGACGGGCAGAGGACTCCGTGAAGAGCGTGACGGGCACGATGAAGAGCCAGACAAGCGTGTATCCAAGCCACAGCGGCCATGTGCGCTGAACCTGATTGCGGAAAAGCGTTTTGTTAAAGAACGATGTCGCGGACCGCATAGTCCTCACCTCCCAGTTCGTAGATGAAAATTTCTTCGAGTGTCAGCGGCAGCGCGTCGATGAAGATCGGCTGCGTGACCGCGAGCTTTTTCGTGAGCTCCTCCGCGCTGCCACGGCAGATGAGCGTGTGGACGCGGCCTGTCTGCGCGTGGTGCAGGACCTTGATGTCCTGCGGCAGCGCGGGCAGCTCCATGCCGTCGAACGCGAGCTGGAGCTTTACGGTGTTGTCCTGAAGCTCGCTGAGCGAGCGCTCAAGCAGGAGCTTGCCCCTGTTCATCACGCCCACGTGGTCGCACACGTCTTCAAGCTCGCGCAGGTTGTGCGACGAGACGAGCACCGTCGTCCCGCGCTCGCTGACGT
>CALAAN010000122.1 GCA_937884915.1 uncultured Oscillibacter sp. | reverse complement strand
TTTTCCATATTGATGATGAGATACGCGAACTCATCCTCCGCCGCGCGGGTGCTGTCGTCCAGGTAAATGGCGGCCTCCTGCAGGCGGCGGTCGGCAAGGCCCGACAGGGCCTGTCCGCCGGAATGGCACCACTCGCCGAACGCCTGCGCCACCTCAAGGCGCGTCGCATCCTTCTCGCCGCGGGCGATCTTGACCAGGTCGCTCGTGCCGCTCATCCAGCCGGTGCCGAAATTGTAGCTGAAGCAGATGAGCGCATCGAACTGCCCCTGCGTGGGCGTGACGTCGTAGCGGTCAAAAAAGTCGTTGAGCTTGGCCTCATAGGTCTCGACCTTGCTCATTAAAAGAAGCTCCGCCTCCTCGCGCGTGATGCCCTCGGGATAGTCCTCGGCATCGCACTCCGTGCCGTAACCGATGTACCACTTGCCGCCGGAGGAATACTTCTCCGCGCGGAAGCCCTCTTCCTCCTCGATCTGCTCGATGGCCGCGTCGCCCGCGCGCATCAGCCGATTACTCGCCATCGCAGCGGGCACGCAGAGCTGCATGGCAAGGCACAGCGCCAGAAGCGCGGCCATCGGCTTTCTCTTCCATAGATTCTGCTTCATCTCGTTCTCTCCTTTTTGCCGGAATCGGGCAAAAATGCCCACTCACTGCTGAATGTTCTCTTATGATAGCACAGGTTTACATAAGAATCAACCAAAAAGCGCAAAAAATGCCGCCCCGTGTCGAATCGGGCGGCATTCTATTACATCAGCGCGTTGAAGAGCGCATCCATGTTGTCGTCGGAATACTCGACCTCCGCGCTGTACAGCCGGCAGAGCTCGATCTGGTCCTCCACCGTGAACGTGCCGTGCAGCAAAAGGTGCAGCGCACCGAGCACAAAGATTGTCCGAACAGACAGCACGGCGAACGCCGCCTTGCTGCTCGCGTCCCCGTCATCGAGCGCCGTCGGCACGTGGCGGTAGAGAAAATAGACAAGCAGCTGCTCATACTCCGTCCCGCGCCCTTTCATGTATGCAGCAAAATCGTCGAGCGGCAGCTCATCTGCGTGCTCGCGCAGCGCTTCCAGAATGGCTGTCCACGTCTCGTCCATGCGCTCGAGCGAGAGATAAAATTCCGCCCACTGCGCGAGCGGGACGTCCGGCACGTGTGCGCCGCAGGCCGTTAAAATCTGCTCCATTCGCCGCTCGATCGGCTCCTCACGATTCTGCGCAAGGATGAAAAGATGGTCGCGCAGCGCGAGCAGCGCCGTCTCCTCTTCATCAAGCTCGCCCTCGCCCGTCGTGACAAGCACCGTTTTCTCCGGCTTTGTCAAAATAAGCCGCGCGGCCTCCTCACAGCAGAGGCCGACGCCGATCTCCGTGCGCTCCGAAAAAAAGCTGCGGTAGCGCGGGTGGTCGGTGCAGATCTGGCAGAGCATGTCCTCTCCGCCATATAAAATGAGGTCGCAGAGGTTCTGACCGTTCAAAAACGGGCAGCGCTCCTGCTCGCTGAGGATAAAATGCGGCGTCTCGCCGCTGCGGTCGATATCCCTACGCAGGCGCTCGCCCATCTCGCCGCCGATCCGGTCGTAGGCGGCGAGGGAATCCTCGTCCACGTCGATCTCCCAGCCGATGCAGCAGTTGTGGCGGCAGCGGCCGGCGATGCAATGGAAAAGCGGATAATAGTCCGGATAAGCGTTCTGCACGGCGGAGTCCTCCCATAGTCGGTGCTGCGCGGTCATAGATCGCGCGCTGCTTCATTATAAATCGCGCAGACGCGCATTGCAACGAATTTTCTCCTTGCCGCCGCGAAAGAGATATGATATAGTAAAAATATATGCGGGCATGATGAAATTGGCAGACATGCGAGATTTAGGTTCTCGTGCCGCAAGGCGTTGGGGTTCAAATCCCCATGCCCGCACCATTTCCCAAATTTCAGAGCGCATCGCTCCGCGATGCGCTCGTTCTGGTATTTTAGCATTTTTAAATCAGCTTTTCACAAAGGAGGTGCGCCATGCAGAAGGTCACGCTCGGCATTCTTGCCCACGTCGACTCGGGAAAAACGACCTTATCCGAGGGACTCTTATACGCCTCCGGCGCACTGCGGAGGCTCGGCCGCGTCGACCACGGCGACGCCTTCCTCGATACCGACGCGCTCGAACGCGAGCGCGGCATCACGATCTTTTCCAAGCAGGCGATGCTGCTTGCGGGCGACAAGGAGCTCACGCTGCTCGATACGCCGGGCCATGTCGACTTTTCCGCCGAAATGGAGCGCACGCTGTCGGTGCTCGACTACGCGGTGCTTGTCATCAGCGGCAGCGACGGCGTGCAGAGCCACACCCGCACGCTCTGGCGCTTGCTCACGCGCTACGATGTGCCGACGTTCCTCTTCATCAACAAGATGGACCTGGCGGGCGCGGACAAGGACGCTCTGCTGCGCCAGCTCACGGCGACGCTGAGCGCGGAATGCGTCGACTTCTCCGCACCGCAGGAAGCGCGCGACGAGGCGCTCGCCCTCTGCGACGAGGCCGCGCTCGAGCAGCTTTTGGAGCGTGGGAAGATCGACGACGCGCTGATCGCCGAGATGGTCAAAAACCGCAAGGTCTTTCCCTGCTTTTTCGGTTCGGCGCTCAAGCTGGACGGCGTAGAGGACTTTCTCGCCGCGCTCTCTCGCTTCACGCATGAGCCGGTCTATCCGAAGGAATTTGGCGCGAAGGTCTTCAAAATTTCGCGCGACGCGCAGGGCGCGCGGCTCACATGGCTCAAGGTCACGGGCGGCACACTTCGCGTAAAAGCGCCGCTCACGTACCGCGCGCAGAATCGGGACTACAGCGAAAAGGCCGATCAGGTTCGGCTCTACTCCGGCGTCAAGTTCCGCGCGCTCGAAGAGGCGACTGCGGGCAGCGTTGTCGCCGTCACGGGCCTCAGCCACAGCTATGTCGGCCTCGGCCTCGGCATGGAGGCGGAATCGTCCGCCCCGCTTTTGCAGCCGGTTTTGACCTATCAGCTCATCCTGCTGGGCGGCGCGGACGCACACAGCGCGCTCATAAAGCTCCGCGAGCTTGAAGAGGAAGACCCGATGCTGCGTATCGTCTGGGACGAGCGCTACGGGCAGATCCACATCCAGCTCATGGGCAAGATCCAGCTTGAAATCCTGCGCCGCCGCATCCTTGACCGCTTCGGCCTCGACGTGGCCTTCGGCGAGGGCAGCATCGTCTACCGCGAGACCATCGCCGCCCCCGTGCTCGGCATGGGGCATTTCGAGCCCCTGCGCCACTATGCGGAAGTCCAGCTTCTGATGGAGCCACTTTCGCGCGGGACAGGTATCCAGCTTGCGTCAAACGTGCCGACGGACACGCTCGACCTCAACTGGCAGCAGCTGATTTTCACGCATCTTTTAGAGCGCGAGCACGCGGGCGTGCTGACCGGCTCGCCGCTCACCGACGTGAAGTTCACGCTCGTCGCAGGCCGCGCGCATCTGAAGCACACCGAGGGCGGAGACTTCCGTCAGGCGACATACCGCGCTGTGCGGCAGGGCCTGATGCAGGCGGAAAACGTGCTGCTCGAGCCGTATTACGACTTCCGCCTTGAGGTGCCGCAGGAGTGCGTCGGCCGCGCGATGACCGACCTCCAGAACATGGGCGGCACCGTCGAGTCGCCGCAAAATGAGAACGAAAACGCCGTGCTCACGGGCTATGCGCCGGTGCGCACGCTGCGCGACTACTTCGCCGACGTCGCAGCCTACACCCGCGGCCGCGGGCAGCTCTCCTGCGCCGTGCGCGGGTATGAGGCCTGCCAGGATCAGGACGAGATCGTCTTATCTCTCGGCTACGACGCCGAACGCGACACAGACAATCCCGCGTCTTCCGTCTTCTGCGACCGCGGCGGCAGCATCACGATCCCGTGGGACGAGGTTCCCGCGCACGTCCACTGCGACAGCGGCATCCGCCTCGGCGAGGAGGCTGTTGAAGAAGCGCCCGCCCCGCTCCCCCGCCGCGGTGTCGGCGCGGGCGGCGCGTATGCCGAGGATAAGGAATTGCAGGATATTTTCGAGCGCACGTATGGCAAGGTCGAGCGCCGCGCGTTCGAGCCGAGCAAAAAGCCCGCGCGCACCGCGCTCGCCGACCACTACGACGTCACGATCCACTCAGAGGACACGGAATATCTGCTCGTCGACGGCTACAACATCATCTTCGCGTGGGACGAGCTGCAGCGGCTCGCTTCTCAGGATGTCGCCGCGGCGCGCGGCGCGCTGATCGACATTCTCGCGAACTATCAGGGTTTTCGCAAGTGCCGCGTCATCGTCGTGTTTGACGCCTACAAGGTCAAGGGCAACCCCGGCAGCGTGCAGACGGTGCACGGCGTCAAGGTCGTCTACACCAAGGAGGCCGAGACCGCCGACACCTACATCGAGCGCGCGACCTACGAGCTGCGCCGCGAGCGGCGCGTGCGCGTCGCGACGTCGGACGGCCCCGAACAGGTCATCATCCTCGGCCACGGGGCGCTGCGCGTCTCCGCCCGCGCATTCCACGCCGAGGTCGAGGCCGCCGAGGGCCAGATCAGCGCTGTGCTGCAAAGCCTGACGAACCGCCCCCGAAGCGAGCGCACGGTCAGGAACAATGTAAAAATCAAGCAATGATAAAAGGTCCGCGCCGAAAAAACGGCGTGGGCCTTTCTCGTGATTCTGTACTGTTTTTGCGCTTCATTTTTGCCAAAGTGCCGGATTTTTCGTATCATTCAGATTTTTCTTGCCTCTTTCCACGCTTTATGCCATGCTGTTGATGTAAGCATTCCTGTCAGCGATCAAAAATCAGCATAGGAGGACGATACCGTGAAACGGCTCCCTTCCCTGTTGTTGTCACCGGCCCTTTCGCTCGTGCTGCTCGTTCCCGTTTTTGCGGCGGACGCCTGTACGGAGATCAGCTACACTGCCTTTTCCTGCGGCAAGGAAATGCACTTCACGGAGCATTATTGCCGCAGCGGCGACAAAACCATCCGCGTGGAAAGCGCGGACGCATGCGCCGTCAGCCATCTGAACGCAGCTGCACAGATCCTCACGGTCGAAAGCACCGAAGATGGCAAGACGAGCACTGTCTCGTTCCCCTTTTCACTTCCTGAGGGATCCAAACTACCCTCTTATTACAGACTCATCGCTGAGGGCGCCAAACCGACCTCTTACAGACTTATCACGCGGCATTCCTCGTCTATATTTTCCTAAAGCGGCAGTGAAAAGCTGCCGTTTTTTTGCGCCCTTTTTGCGCACATTCCTCTTGCAATTCGTTTTTAATTGTTGTATCCTAAGCACTGTCAATTTAAAACGATAGTCAATTCACAGTAACTATCATTCATTTTCAACGAAAGGAGAAACACTTTATGCAGACCAACGAGATCCAGGAGCTGCTGCTCGACACCATTCCCGCGTGGCACTACTGGTTCGCCCGCCCGTTCAAGCGCATGCTCAACGACGGCGTCAGCCTCGACATGTACTACTGCATCCAGTCGATGCGCCGCAGCGGCCGCACGATGACGATGACGGAGCTTGCAAATTTTGCCCGTATGCCCAAGCAGCAGATGAGCAAGCTCGTCGACAGGCTCGTCGAGGGCGGCTTTGCCGAGCGGTTGAGCGACCCCGACGACCGCCGTGTTATCCGCCTGCGCGCGACCGAAAAGGCCGATGAATACGTAAAGAGCTTTTTGGAAAAGGACGCGGCGGAGTTCCGCGAATTTTTCGAGCAGCTCGAGGACGACGAGCGCGAGACCTTCTGCTCGGCGCTTCGCACCATCCACGATACGTTTGACGAGCAGCGCAAGCGCATGATCGCGCAGGGCAAGCTGCCCGACTGTCCCCCATCCCCAAAGAAAGGAGGCTCCTGCCAATGAATATGATCCGTCGCTTTATGGGCTGCATCCGCGAATATAAAAAGCCCACGATCCTGACGCTCCTGTGCATGGTCGGCGAAGTCGCGATTGAAGTGCTCATCCCGTTTTTCACCGCCAACCTCGTCAACGAGATCAAGGGCGGCGCGGAGCTGGGCGGCGTTGTGCGCGTGGGCCTTGGGCTCATTCTGATGTCGCTCGTATCGCTCGGCTGCGGCGCGCTCGGCGGCCTGTTCGGCTCGCGCGCGAGCGCCGGCTTTGCCAAAAATGTCCGCCACGACGTTTTCACCCGCGTGCAGAGCTTCGCGTTTGAGAATATCGATAAATTCTCCTCCGCCTCGCTCGTCACGCGTATGACGACCGATATCAACAATGTGCAGATGTCCTTTATGATGTGCATCCGCATCGCAGTGCGCGCGCCGCTGATGTTCCTCTTCGCCGTCATCATGGCCTATATCATGGGCGGCGCGCTGGCGACGACGTTCCTCATTATCATCCCCGTGCTCGTGATCGGTCTTCTTCTGATCGCGCGCAAGGCGATGCCCGCATTCCGCGCGGTGTTCCGCAAGTATGACAAGCTCAACGAATCCGTTGAGGAAAATGTGCGCGCGATGCGTGTGGTCAAGGGTTTTGCCCGCGAAGAGTACGAGAAAAAGAAGTTCGCCGCCGCCTCGCACAACATCGCCAAGGACTTCACCTTTGCCGAGCGTGTCGTCGCGCTCAATGCGCCGCTGATGCAGTTCTGCGTGTATTTCAACATGATCTTCGTGCTGTTCGTCGGCTCAAAGCTCATTGTTACGAACGGCGGCACGACCATCGACGTCGGCCAGCTCTCCGCCATGCTGACCTACGGCATGCAGATCTTAATGTCGCTGATGATGATCTCGATGATCTACGTGATGATGACGATGTCGTATGAGTCGTTCGTCCGTATCCGCGAGGTGCTCGAGGAAGAGCCCGCGCTCACCAATCCCGCCTCTCCCGCAACGGACGTGAAGGACGGTTCCATCGACTTTGAAAATGTCAGCTTCAAGTACTCCGCGCAGGCGAAAAAGTTCGCGCTGCAGGACATCAACCTGCACATCGACTCGGGCATGACCGTCGGCATCCTCGGCGGCACGGGCTCGAGCAAGTCGACGCTCGTACAGCTCATCCCGCGTCTCTACGACACGACCGAGGGCTGCGTCAAGGTCGGCGGCAGAGATGTCCGCGAATACGACCTTGAGGCCCTGCGCGGCGCGGTCAGCGTCGTGCTGCAAAAGAACGTACTGTTCTCCGGCACGATCAAGGATAACCTGCGCTGGGGCAATGAAAACGCCACCGACGATGAAATGATCGAGGCATGCAAGCTCGCGCAGGCGGACGAATTCGTTCGCTCCTTCCCCGACGGGTACGACACCTATATCGAGCAGGGCGGCTCAAACGTCTCCGGCGGGCAGAAGCAGCGCCTCTGCATCGCCCGGGCGCTGCTCAAAAAGCCGAAGATTCTGATCCTCGACGACTCGACTTCCGCAGTCGACACGCGCACCGACGCGCTGATCCGCGAAGGCTTCCGCACCTATATCCCCGAAACAACGAAGATCATCATCGCCCAGCGCGTCGCGTCCGTGCAGGACGCCGACCTCATTCTCGTGATGGACAACGGCCATATTGCGGACATGGGCACGCACGAGCAGCTCCTCGCTTCGAGTGAAATTTACCGCGAGGTCTATGAGTCCCAGACGAACGGAGGTGAGCAGGATGAAGCGTGATCCCAAGAATTCCCGCCGCCCGAACGACGGTGCGGCAAACCTCGCCATGCTGAAGCGCACGGTGAAAAAGCTCTTTTCCTACTACCCTGTGCTCGCGCCCGTCACGTTCGCGTGCATCCTGTTTTCCTCCATCGTGTCCTCCATCCCTTCGCTTTTCGTGCAGAATGTCATTCAGGTCATCGAAAAGTGGTATGTCTCGCGCGACTGGGTCTCTGCCAAGGCAGAGCTCATCCCCATCCTGACGCTGCTCATCTCGCTCTACGCACTCTCGATCATTGCCATTCTGGTCTACAAGCAGCTCATGGCCTATATGACGCAGGGCTTTCTCGACAAGCTTCGCCAAGAGATGTTCGGCGGCATGCAGGATCTTCCCATCCGCTACTTCGACACCCACCAGCACGGCGATATCATGAGCTTCTACACCAACGATATCGACACGCTGCGCCAGCTCGTGTCCGAGGCCATCCCCGCCTTCATCCAGTCCGGCGCGATCGTGCTGGCTGTGTTCGGCATCATGCTTTATTTCAGCGCCTGGCTGACGCTTATTTCGGTGCTCGGCGTGATTTTGATGATCGTCGTCACCAAGCGCGTCGGCGGCGGCAGCGCCAGGTTCTTCCTGCGCCAGCAGCAGGCCGTTGCCAAAACCGAGGGCTACATTCAGGAGACAATGACCGGCCAGAAGGTCGTCAAGGTCTTCTGCCACGAGCAGCGCTCCATTGAAGAATTTGATAAGCTCAACAACGCACTCTTTGAAGACAGCTATCGTGCCAATGCCTACGCAAGCGTGCTCGGCCCCATCATCGGCAACATCGGCAACCTCCTCTATGTGGCTCTCGCGCTCGTGGGCGGCGTGCTGCTGCTCATTGGACTGCCGAATGTGAGCCTTTCCGGCAAGGCGCTCGATATCTCCATTCTGGTTCCGTTCCTCAACATGACCAAGCAGTTCACGGGCAACATCAACCAGCTCTCCCAGCAGATCAACTCCATCGTCATGGCGGGTGCGGGCGCGCAGCGCGTATTCTCCCTCATCGACGAAAAGGCCGAAACGGACGACGGCTTTGTCACGCTCGTCGACGCGGACATCGCGCCCGACGGCACGATCACCGAGAGCGACCATCACACCGGCCGCTGGGCGTGGAAGAACCCGAACGACAACGGCAAAATCGGGTACCGCGAGCTGCGCGGCGACGTGCGCCTTGTCGACGTAGACTTCGGCTACGAGCCGAACAAAGAGGTCCTGCACGACGTCTCCGTCTACGCAGAGCCCGGTCAGAAGGTCGCCTTTGTCGGCGCGACGGGCGCGGGCAAGACGACCATCACGAACCTCATCAATCGCTTTTACGACATTGCCGACGGTCAGATCCTCTACGACGGCATTGATGTCAGCAAGATCAAAAAGGCCGACCTGCGCCGTTCGCTCGGCATCGTCCTACAGGATGTCAACCTCTTCACCGGCACGGTGATGGACAACATTCGTTATGGTAAACTTGATGCAACCGACGAAGAGTGCATCGCCGCGGCAAAGCTCGCCGGCGCAGACGACTTCATCACGCGTCTCCCACAGGGCTATGCGACGGAGCTCGCCAACAACGGCGCGAACCTCTCGCAGGGTCAGCGCCAGCTCATCTCCATCGCCCGCGCGGCAGTCGCCGACCCGCCGGTCATGATTTTGGATGAGGCGACGTCGTCCATCGACACGCGCACTGAGGCCATCGTCCAGCGCGGCATGGATCAGCTGATGGAGGGCCGCACGGTGTTCGTTATCGCGCACCGCCTGTCGACCGTCAAGAATTCCGACGTCATCATGGTCCTCGACCACGGCCGCATCATCGAGCGCGGCAGCCACGAAAAGCTGATCGCGGAGAAGGGCACGTACTATCAGTTATACACGGGTGCCTTCGAGCTTGAATAATTACAAAAAAGGACACATCCTTACGTGATGTGTCCTTTTTGATAACGCCTCGCAGAGTTTGCGCACCGCAGTGCGCAAATAAAGTCTAATCCGTTTTCTGCCGCAACATATGCGTGGCGGAAAACACTTTGCTCGGAGCGAACGTCGAATTGTCCGCTATAAACGGACAACCGAGGCGCAGAGCGCAGCGAATTCTCGCATATCGTCCAAGTCCTCCCGCTATATTGTGTTGAACGCAAATTGTTAAGGGAGGAATTCTATGTCTCGTTCCTTTTTCCGCACCTACGGCTTTCTAAGCGCGATGCTGCTTGCCATCGTGCTCGGATGCGTGCTGGGCGCGCTGTGGCCGGGGGCAGCGTGTCTCGCCCCGCTCGGCACAATTTTCATTAACCTGATGTTCTGCATCGTCGTACCGCTCGTGTTCTGCTCGCTGAGTAGCTCCATCGCTTGCATGAAAAGCCCCAGGCGCGCGGGGAAGATCATGGGCACGACGCTTCTGGTCTTCATCGTCACGGGCCTTATCGCCGCAGTCATCATGCTCTTTGCGATGCGCCTCTATCCACCGGTGCTCGAGCCGTGGGCGGACGCCGCGGCGGGCACGGTCGACGCGCAAGCGAGCGTCGCGGAGCTGCTCGTCAACTTCTTCACAGTCGAGGATTTCGCGGCGCTTTTGTCCCGCCGCGCGATGCTGCCGCTGATTGTCTTCTCCATCCTCATCGGCTTTGGCATCAATCTGAGCGGCGGCGCGGACTGCCTGACGGCAAAGGTCCTGCAGGACATGACAAACTGTCTTTTGAAGGTCGTCTCGCTCATCTCCTACTATGCGCCCATCGCGTTTTTCGGCTTCTTCGCCTCACTCGTTGCAACCTACGGCGCGCAGATTACGGCAGCCTACGGCCGCGCGATGCTCGTCTACTACCCGCTCTGCTTTGTCTACGTGCTCGTCGCGTTCCCGCTCTACGCCTACCTTGGCGGCGGGAGAGAGGGCGTGCGCGTCATGCGGCGGCACATCCTGCGCCCCGCAGTCACGGCGCTCGGCACCTGCTCGTCCGTCGCGACGATCCCGACGAATTTAGAAGCCGCGGAGGACAGCGGCGTCCCGCGCGACATCTCCGACCTCGTCCTGCCGCTGGGTGCGACGATGCACATGGACGGCTCGTGCTTCAGCTGCGTGCTGAAGATCGCGTTTCTCTTCGGCGTGTTCGGCATCCCGTTTGAGGGCGCGGGTCTCATCGTCAAAATCCTGCTCGTCGCCGTATTCAGCTCTGTCGCGATGAGCGGCATCCCCGGCGGCGGGTACATCGGCGAGTACATCATCTGTACGCTCTTCTTCCCCACGCAGATGGCCATTGCCTACCCCATCGCCGTGACGATCGGCAATCTTGTTGACCCGCCCGCGACGATGATCAACTCTGCGGGCGACTACGTCGTGTCGTTCCTCGTCGCGCGCTTCACCGAGGGAAAAGACTGGCTCGAGCGCGCACAGCGCGGACGGCAGGTACAAAAATAGCGCGTGCGTTTTGCCGCCGGATATGCTATAATGCTTTCAATACCAAGGAACGGCCCGCCGTATCTGGCAGGCGGGAAAAGGAGCTTCTATGGAACACAGCTTACCCGTCGCGCGTATGGCGCGCGGCATTGATATTGACGGTTTTTATCTGCTCAAGTCCGCCTCCGCGCGTACAACGGCTACCGGCAAGCCGTTTCTCAGCGCCGTGCTGGCTGATGCAAGCGGCACAATCGAGGCAAAATTCTGGGATTACCACGGCCCCATCGGCTCTGCCGACGAGGGCAAGGCGGTTTGGGTGCGCGGCAGTGTGTCGGATTACCGGGGAGCGCTGCAGGTGACGCTCAGCGATCTGCGCACCGCAAAGGATGACGATGTGGTCGATCTTTCCCGTCTCGTCCCCGTCGCGCCCATCGACCGCGAGGCGGGCTATGACGAGGTCAAGGCGCTCGTTTCGACCATTGAGGACGCGGACTATCGCGCCGTGTGCGAGGAGATGCTGCGCCGCCACGAGGCGGCGTTCCGCGCCATCCCCGCCGCCAAGAGTGTCCACCACGGCTTTTTATCCGGTCTTCTGATGCACACGCTCAACATGCTGCGCCTTGCCGATTTCCTGTCCGCGCAGTACGCGGACACCGTGAACCGCAGCCTGCTCCTTACCGGCACGCTGCTGCACGACTTTGCCAAGGAGCAGGAGTTCACGTTCTCCGAGCTCGGCCTCGTGACAGACTATTCGACGAAGGGCCAGCTGCTCGGTCACCTCGTCATGGGCGCGCAGGAGGTCGCGGCAATCGCCGCCGAGCTCGACCTGCCCGAGGAAAAGGCGACGCTTTTGGAGCACCTGATCCTCTCGCACCACGGCCAGCCGGAATTCGGCGCGGCGGTGCTGCCCCAGTGCGCGGAGGCAGAACTTCTGTCGCTCGTCGACCAGATCGACAGCCGCATGGAGATCTACCGCGAGGTGCTCGCGCCGCTCAAAGCGGGCGAGTTCAGCCAGCGCGTCTTCGCGCTCGATAACCGGC
>CALAAN010000121.1 GCA_937884915.1 uncultured Oscillibacter sp. | reverse complement strand
AAGAGAAGCCACCCTGGGGTGTGTGCGTGGCAGAAAACACTTTGCGCGAAGCGGAAAACGGTGAAGCGCCGCCTGTGGCGGAAACAGCGAGCCGTTTTCGAGGAAGCGGCACGATTGGCGCGCCTAAATGGGCGCGGGAATCGTAATGCCGCGACGGTGCAATGTCGCAGACGCCCCTTTGGGCGGCAAGGCACGAAGCGCAGCGAAACTTTCTCAAAAAAGCTGCCTTGGCAGCTTTTTTGAAGACAAAGAAAGACGCCTTCGGGCGTCTTTTTGCGCTTTGTTCATGGAATCTACTTGAAAAGGCGGCGGAAAAATGATATATAGTATTAGTCAAAATGTGTCATTATACCCTTATCGTGGGGGATGACGCCTTTTTCCAAGGAGGATATCGCTCGTGTACTTAAAGGCATTGGAGATCCAGGGCTTCAAAAGCTTCCCGGACAAGACGGTGCTCAACTTCGGTGAGGACATCACCGCCATCGTCGGGCCGAACGGAAGCGGCAAATCGAATATTTCGGACGCCATCCGCTGGGTCATGGGCGAGCAGTCGAGCAAGTCGCTGCGCGGTGCGAAGATGGAGGACGTCATCTTCGGCGGCACGGAAACGCGCAATCAGATGGGTTTTGCGCAGGTGACGCTCGTGCTCGACAATACCGAGCACATCTTCCCCAGCATGGAGGAGACCGAGGTCGCCGTCACGCGCCGGTACTACCGCAGCGGCGAATCGGAATACTATATCAACAAGCAGTCCGTGCGCCTGCGCGACGTGAACGAGCTTTTTATGGATACCGGTATGGGCCGCGAGGGCTATTCCATCATCGGCCAGGGCCGCATCGACGAGATTCTCTCGCAGAAGAGCGGCGACCGCCGCGAGATCTTTGAAGAGGCGGCGGGCATTTCGCGCTTCCGCTACCGCAAGGAGGAAACGGAGCGTAAATTGGAGCGCACGGAAGAGAATTTAGTGCGCATCAATGACAAGATCGCCGAGCTTGAGCTGCAGGTCGAACCCCTGCGCGCACAGGCGGAGACGGCGAAGCAGTACCTCATCTATCGCGATGAGCTGCGCCTTTTGGAAATTTCCGTGTGGCTTGAAAATCTGGAAACGCTCAAGACGAACGCCATCAAGCTCGACACCGACCTGTCGCTCGCGCGCGAGGAGTTCAAAAAAGCGAACGCGGACTTAGAGGCGTTGTACGCCGCGTCGGAGCAGTTTTCCGCGCGCATCCACGAGAACGACATCGCGCAGGAGGAAAAGCGCGCGCAGCTCTCGGAGCTCGATTCTCAGGTGAAGGAGCAGGAATCCGCCGTCGCGGTGCTGCAAACGGGCATCGCGCACAATGAAGAGAACATCGCGCGCGTGGAGGAGGAGCTCAGGAGCCAGTCTGACCGCGTGGGCTCGATGGATGCGCAGATCGCGCAGCAGCGCGCGCGCATCGAAGAGCTGGAACAGAGCAAAAACGAAGTTGAAACGGCGCTCGCCGCGCTGCTCAAGCAGGCAGAGGAGTTGTCGAAAAACGCGGGCGAGGCCGCAAGCGAGGCCGAGACCCTGCGCGGGCGCGAGGCGCTGGCCCTGTCCGCTGCGGCGGACAGCCGCGCCGAGGTCGCGGCCCTGCGCTCGACGCTTTCGGAAATGGACGAGCGCGAGAGCGCCATCACCGCCGAGCAGGAGAGCGAAGAGACTCAGCTTTCCGACACGCGAAAGAGTGCCGCGGAGAACCGCAAGGCGCTCGAGACCGCGCAGGAGGAGGCCGACGCCATCCGCAACATCATCGCGGGCCACACGATGAAGATGCAGGGACGCGTCGAGCGCGAGAAGGAGACGGGCGAAAAGCACGTTTCCCTCACAATGGAGATGAACAACCTTGATTCCCGTATCCGCCTGCTCAGCGAGATGGAAAAGGAGTACGAAGGCTTCAACAAGGCGGTGCGCACGGTCATGCAGGCGTCGGAGCGCAAGGCGCTGCGCGGCGTGCGCGGGCCGGTCGCCAATTTGATGAAGGTCGACAAAAAGTATGCCGTCGCGATCGAGATCGCGCTAGGCGCAGGCTTGCAGAACATCGTCGTCGAGCGCGAGGAGGATGCGAAGAGCGCCATCCAGTTACTCAAGCAGCGCGACGGCGGACGCGCGACGTTCCTGCCGCTCTCGTCGATCCGCGGCGAGGCGCTGCGCGACGCGCGTGTGCAGAACGAATACGGCTACGTCGGCCTTGCGAGCGAGCTGGTGGAATACGACCGCGAATACGACGGCATTTTCAAAAATCTGCTCGGCCGCACAGTCGTGGTCGAAGACCTCGACTGCGGGATCACGATCTCGCGCCGGTTCTCGAACGCGTTCCGCATCGTGACGCTCGACGGTCAGGTCCTGAACCGCGGCGGCTCGATGACGGGCGGCTCGATCTCCCGCAGCGCGGGTATTCTGAGCCGCGCGGGCGAGCTGCGCGAGCTGACGGCGCGGCGCGGCAGCCTTGCCGAAAAGCTCGACCTCGCCGCCAAGGCCGCCGAGGAAGCCAAACGCGAGCTTGCCAAGGCGCGCTACGAGTTAGAGGTCGCGCAGGGCCAGCAGCGCGCGGCGGAGGACGCCGTGCTTAAATTGCAGGGCGACAAAAATCACTATGACTTACTGCTCTCGTCGCTGCGCGAGCGGCTCGAGAGTCTGGATACCGAGCGCGAGACCATCGCGCGCCGCCGTGGTGAGGTAAAGCGCACGGCGGAGGAAAAGGAAGCGCTCGCGCTTTCACAGGAAAAAGAGGCGGGCGAGCTGCGCGCGCAGGCGGAAAAGAGTCTTTCCGGCCAGAGCGAGTTGCTGCGTTCGACCTCGCGCCTCGGCGATGAGATCGCCGAGAAGAAGAGCGCGCTCGCAGGCTACGCCGCCGAGCGCGAAACGACGGAAAAGTCACTCGCGAACTTGGAGGGTCTGCGCGCCCAGATGCAGGGCGACGAGCAGAGCAGACGCGCTCTCATCGAGAAGTACAAGGCCGCAAGCGAGCAGTCGCAGCGCGAGATCGGCACGCATGAAGCCGAGATCGCCGCGCTGAACGGCAAGATGGCGCAAAAGCGCGCCGAACTCGAAGAGCTTTCGAAAGCGAAGCTCGCACTCGAAGCCGAGCGCAGTCAGAGCGACCGCCGCGGCCGCGAGCTAAACGAAAACGTGCTCAACGTTGAGCGCAGCGTCAGCAAGCTCGAGCAGAAGCGCGCGACGAGCGCGATGGAGGAGCAGCAAATTCTCGACAAGCTGTGGGAGAACTACGAGCTGTCGCACTCCGCCGCGCAGGAGCAGCGCATCGAGCTCGAGAGCGTCGCCAAGGCGAGCCGCCGCATCGGCGAGCTCAAGCGCGCCATCAGCGGCCTTGGCGCGGTCAATGTCGGCGCGATCGAGGAATTCGAGCGCGTGAACACGCGCTACACCTACCTCACGACCCAGCGCGACGACGTGGAAAAGGCGAAGAGCGAGCTCGTCGGCGTGATCGACAGCATCACGGGCGAGATGACCGTCATCTTCAAAGAGCAGTTCGCGCTCATCCGCGAGAGCTTCCAGGAGACGTTTTTGGAGCTGTTCGGCGGCGGCAAGGCGACGCTCGAGCTCGAGGACGAGAACGACGTGCTCTCCTGCGGCATCGAGATCAAGGTCCAGCCGCCGGGCAAGGCGCTCAAGACCATCACGCTGCTCTCGGGCGGCGAAAAGGCGTTCGTCGCCATCGCGCTGTACTTCGCCATCCTGAAGGTCCATCCGACGCCGTTCTGCGTCATGGATGAGATCGAGGCGGCGCTCGATGAGCCGAACGTGGTGAGGGTTGCGAATTACATGCGCCGCATCACGAGTAAAACGCAGTTTATCGTCATCACGCACCGCCGCGGCACGATGGAGGCAGCGGACGTCCTTTACGGCGTTACGATGCAGGAGCGCGGCGTGAGTAAAGTGCTGACGATCAATATGAACGACATGGCGAAGGAACTCAACATTAAGGAATAAAGCGCGAGGAGAAACAAATGGGTATTTTTGCAAAGATCAAAAAGGCGTGGTTTGACACCATCGTGTGGGAGACCATCGACGACGAATTCTACGACGAGCTCGAGGATAGCCTCATTATGGCCGACCTCGGCGCGGCGGTCGCGCACGACGCGGTGAAAAAGCTGCGCGACGTCGTGTATCAGAAGAGCATCCAGAGCGGCGAGGGTGTCAAGCAGGCGCTGCGCGAGATCCTGATCGAAAAGCTGAACGTGGGCGACACTGCGCTCAACTTATCGACCAAACCCAGTGTCGTGCTGGTCATCGGCGTGAACGGCGTGGGCAAGACCACGTCCATTGGCAAGATCGCCCACCGCCTGAAGGGCGAGGGCAAGCGCGTACTGCTGTGCGCGGCAGACACGTTCCGCGCGGCGGCGGCGGATCAGCTCGAAATCTGGGCGAACCGCGCCGAGTGCGAGATCGTCCGGTCAAAGGAGGGTGCGGACCCCGGCGCGGTGCTGTTCGACTCGCTCGCCGCGGCGAAGGCAAGAAATGTCGACGTTGTCCTCTGCGACACAGCGGGCAGACTTCATAACAAGGTAAACCTGATGAACGAGCTCTCGAAGCTCCGCAAGATCATCGACCGCGAGCTGCCTGACGCCGCGAAGGAGACGCTTTTGGTGCTCGACGCGACGACGGGGCAGAACGGATTGCAGCAGGCCAAGGTCTTCCGCGAGACGGCGGGCCTGACGGGCATCATCCTGACGAAGCTCGACGGCACGGCTAAGGGCGGCATCTGCGTTGCCATCGCACAGGAACTCGGCGTGCCGGTCAAGTACGTCGGCCTCGGCGAGGGAATCGACGATCTCCAGCCGTTCAACGCGGAGGACTACGTCAAGGCGCTGATTTAAAATAAGAAAGCATAAACCCTCGAGACAAAAAGGAGACGAATATGGAAATTACTTCTGTTTGCCCCTATTGCGGAAAGGAAATGCGAGATGGCGTGATTCCCGCTTACCGCAATCACGTCGAGTGGGTGGGACGCGGGGAGGATGGCATCATAGGGTCGAGCTATGATGACGAGAATACGGTCATGCTTGTCAAGGCAGGACTGTTTGGAGGAAATACCCCTGCGTACTACTGCGAGAGCTGCAAGGCGGTCATTGTCCCCGTGCCGGAGATCGAGTGGACGCTCGACAAGCTGGATAAAAAGTTCACTGCCTGGCAGGAAAAGATGAGCGCGCAGCGCGAAGAGCGCAAGGCGCAGCGCGAGGAAGAAAAGCGCGAAGAAAAGAGCAGAAAAAGACGGGAAAAAGACCCGTGGGAGGTTTGACGATGAAATTTGTTCTGGCAACGCAGAACCCCAAGAAATTGAAGGAAATGAGCGCCATTCTGGGCGAGCTCGGCGTGGAGGTCGTGTCGGAAGCCGACCTCGGCGTGAAGATCGAGGTCGAGGAGACCGGCGAGACCTTCGCGGAGAACTCACTTTTGAAGGCCAAGGCCGTCATGGAGGCGACGAAGCTTCCCGCCATCGCGGATGATTCGGGCCTGTGCGTGAACGCGCTGAACGGCGGCCCGGGCGTTTACAGCGCGCGCTTTGGCGGCGAGGGGCTGGACGACACCGGCCGCTACCGGCTGCTTTTGCAGATGCTGCACGGGCAGGCCGACCGCCGCGCCCACTTCCACACGACGATCACCTGCGCGTTCCCGAACGGCGACGTTTTGCAGGACGACGGCGAGGTCGAGGGGACCATCGCGTTCGCGCCGATGGGCGAAA
>CALAAN010000120.1 GCA_937884915.1 uncultured Oscillibacter sp. | reverse complement strand
GCGCACAGGCCAGCGCCGTGACCTACAGCCTGATTGAAACGGCGAAGGAGAATGGCCTTGATCCGTACCGTTATTTGCTATGGCTCCTGCAAAACGCGCCGCAACTGAGCGAAACTGATGAAGCATGGGCTGAAAAGCTGCTCCCTGCAAATGCCCCGGAAGAATGCTATATACCTCAAAAATAATTGACCGCCATCTCGAAGGGAGCTGCTGCTCACCAAGATGGCGGCCTTTTTATACGCTGTTAGGTTTGACGGTTACGTTTTGCTGCGCAAACCGCTTGCGACGGCGCACCTGCGCCGCCCTGCCTTGTGGGGTTCCAGTTCGGTCGGCATCTATACTGATACGCCATGACAACAAAAAGCCGCATTTCAGTTTACCGCTGAAGTGCGGCTTTTTCGTTAATTGGGTTTTCATGGCGCCTGTTCCTCAAGGAGAACAGGAAAGTTTCTAAAAGGAAAATATTGACATTCTTTTTTCCCTATGATAAAGTCTACCCGTTCTTTTTGAACGCCTGTGCATATGCACGTCTTGACCATCCTTCTTGCGAAGGATCGAGGCTACACGGACGGCCGGGTCAAATGCCGAAAACCCGTCGAAGAGCCGGGGACCGCACCGCGGGTGCGGGTTGGCAACTTTGTTGCCTTATTGATTGGGCGGAAGAGCTCAAGTTTTTAAGTTGCTTACTGCGTTTTGCGCACACAGCTTGTAAACGGATCAATAAGAGTGATAAACAGACTGCATGCACGGTTCTCCGGTCGATGCGGAAAAGGAAAACTCTCTCTAAATTGGATGTTTCAAGCCACGGATGCAAACGCGCCCGTGGCTTTTTTGATTCTTCCTCCGATCTATAAACTACAAAGGAGAAGACGAATCATGAAGAAAAGAATTGTAAGTGTGCTGCTGGCGGCGTCCCTGCTGCTATCCGCGACCGCCTGCGGCAAGCAGAATGCCGAGGATACCTCGCAGACCGAGGCTGATGCCGCGCAGGCCTACTTGAGCCATGTGGACGTAGATTACTCCTACGACCTGGCGGTGAAGCTGGAGGACATTCGCAGCAACGAGAAGCTCGGCTACCGCACGGCGGGCTCTGAGGCGGAGATCGCCACCGGCGATATGCTCAAGGAAGAGATGGAACGCATCGGCCTGCAAAATGTCACCAAGGACGAATTCACGCTGGATACCTGGACGTTTACCGGAGCGCAGCTCAGCTTTACGGACAGCACCGGCGAGGTGCAGACCGCAGAGCTTGGCGGCTATCAGACGGACTTTGTGACCGACGGCGCTGAGGCGTATACGGTCATCGACGGCGGACAGGGTACCGAAGCGGACCTTGCCGGACTGGATGTGACCGGAAAGCTGGTGCTGGTGGACATCGACCAGCGTGCCGACTGGTGGATCAATTACCCCGCCTATGAAGCGCATCTTGCAGGCGCGGCAGCCGTGATCGCCGTGCAGAACGGCGGCTATGGCGAGGTGAGCGACGATGCGCTGAACGCGCAGGACGTCTGCGGTCCCGCCGACGCGCCCGCCTTTTCGATGAGCCGCACGGACGCCGAGCTCCTCAAGGCCGCGATGGATGAAAACGGCGAAGCTGCCGTCACGCTGGATGCGGACAGCCGCGTCGGTAAGGACGGCACGTCTTACAACATTGTCGGCATAATCCCTGGCCGCGACACGGAAAGCATGGTGCTGATGAGCGCTCACTACGATTCCTATTTTGCCGGTTTTCAGGACGATAACGCCGCCATCGCCCTGATGCTGGGCATTGCCAAGGGACTGATCGACAGCGGCTATCAGCCCGAGAAGACGCTGGTGTTCTGCGCTATGGCGGCGGAGGAGTGGGGTATGAGCGACACGCGCTACGACTGGTCCACCGGCGCTTACAACCAGATCTTCCGCGTCCATCCTGAGTGGGTGGGCAAGGTCATCGCGGATATCAACTTTGAACTGCCCGCCATGGACGCGGGAACGGCAGATCAGATCCGTACCTCCTACGAGCTCAAGACCTTTGTGGATGAATTCAAGTCCGACGTGCCGCAGGTCGACGGCGTGTTCCCCGACGGCATCGAGATCATCGTGCCGACGCAGACCTGGTCGGATGACTTTTCCCTGTCCATTGCCGGTGTTCCGTCCAGTGTGACGGCGCTGCGCGGCGATTTTTCCAAGACGCACTATCACAGCCAGTTTGACAATCAGGATACCTACAGCCGTGAGGCGTTCCTGTTCCATCACAATATGTATGGGCTTCTGATGCTGGCCTACGATCACTGCGCGGTCTCTCCGCTCGACTTCTCCACCCGCCTGAATGCCCTGCGGGAGTCCATGGATGATACGGTCATGACGGCAGAGCAGATGGATACCCTGAACACCGCATTGGATGAGGCTGAGGCCGCGGCAGGCACGGCATGGGCCAGGGTTTCGGAAGCGAACGCCGCATATCAGCAGGCGCTGGACGCGGGCGATACGGGCAAGGCGGACGAACTGCTTGCCGAGACCCGAGAGATGAACGCGAATGTCCTCACTGCCTTCAAATTTGCGGAGGACGCCTTTGTGCGCCTGACATGGGAGGATTCCTCCATCTTCCCCCACGAGCACAGCCAGAGTAACCTGCTGGCGCTGCAGGGCGCGGCAGAGGCCCTCAAGCAGGGCGACAGCGCCGCGGCGTTGGATGAATATCTGTACGGCGTGGACAACAACTGGTATGCCTACGACTGGAGCCGCGAAACGTTCGACCATTTCACGGACTACGTGCTCTACCAGAGCGCGGACCGTTTGATGTGGGGCGCAGGCCGCGTGCAGGGCCACGAGGACCTCTTTGATGTGATCCGCTCGGTTCAAGCAAAGACCGATGATAGCTCTGCGGATTATACGGTCGAGCTCGAACGCCTGAATCAGGCAATCGAAACGCAGACAAATATGCTGGACGAGCAGGTCGCTCACGAAGTGGACGCTTTGAAGGAATTGACCACGCTTTTGACGGAGCTTGCGGGCTGAAGCCAAACACTTTCAATGCAAAAACGGGACACCACAGGTGTCCCGTTTTTGCATCGAAAGACTGAAAAGCAGTCGATAAAAAGTAGAATTTCTATCTTGGAGATTTCGCTTGCCGCAGATGACTTGTCGGAAAGGCGGAAAGTCTTTGCAACTACTGATGATCGGCGGTTTTATTTGATCGGCTCCTCTCCGCGGTGGAGATCATTCCAATCGCTGATGAACTCGTCGGCGCTCCAGTCGATGTCGTCGTTTTCGGGGGGCGTGATGAGGACATCGGCTGCGGCGGCGATGGCGGCGGCTTCGCTGCGGGGAAGGGAAGAGAGGTATCTGACGCGGATGTCGCTGATGAGCTCCCAGTAGGCGGCGCGGGCAAAGGTGTCGATATTCGCGGCTTTAATGCCGAGAAGACCGACGAGCGGTTCCTGCTCGTGAGCGTCGTACTGGCCCTGGATCGTCTCGAAAATATCGTCCGCGTCGCCGCCGTACTTGGACAGAAGAGAAATGAGGTTCGTATCAGGGAAAAGCTCCTGAAAGCGCGCGGAAACGGAAGTGGTAGCCATAATTGTTCTCCTTATGGGTTTATTTTGTTGCCTATAGTGTCACACAACGGGGCGTAAAAGTCAACATGGATGAAATCACTTACTGTGCGGGCCGTGATTCCGGTCATGCGGCGGTTGACAGTGCCGGTCAACTCGTGCTATGATACGAAAACCAACAATCATACTATGTTTGTGTACGCAAAAAGGCGCGATGCGGACATATTTCAAACCTCAGGAGAAGAATCGGTGCAGGGCCGATGAAACAGCCTGAGGATCATTTGCTTGAATTTTTCAAAATCGGGGAGAGACTATGCTCAATCAGTTTTCAAGAACGCAGCTGCTTTTGGGGCAGGATGGTATGGAGCGGCTGTACAACGCCCGCGTGGCCGTGTTCGGCATCGGCGGCGTGGGCGGCTACACGGTGGAGGCGCTGGTGCGCAGCGGTGTCGGCACGCTGGACCTCATCGACGACGATCGGGTGTGCCTGACGAACGTGAACCGCCAGATCTTCGCCACGCGCAAGACCGTGGGGCAGTACAAGGTGGACGTGGCGGAAGAGCGCATCAAGGAAATCAACCCGAACGCGATCGTCCACACCTACAAGACGTTTTACGCGCCGCAGACGGCGGAGCAGTTTGATTTTACACAATATGACTACATCGTGGACGCCATCGACACCGTGACCGGCAAGCTGGAACTCATCGAGCAGGCACAGAAGGCGGGAACGCCCATCATCAGCAGCATGGGCGCGGGGAACAAGATGGATGCGTCTGCGTTCGAAGTGACGGACATCTACAAGACCTCGGTCTGCCCGCTGGCAAGAGTGATGCGCCGCGAGCTTAAAAAGCGCGGCATCAAGAAGCTGAAGGTCGTCTACTCCAAGGAGCCGCCCATCACACCGCTGGACGATATGTCCATCAGCTGCCGGACGCACTGCATCTGCCCGCCGGGTACGGCGCGCAAGTGCACGCAGCGGCGGCAGGTTCCCGGAAGCAACGCCTTTGTGCCCGCCGCGGTCGGCCTGATCGTCGCGGGCGAGGTCGTCAAAGACCTGACCGCGTGGGAGAGACCGCTATGATCTATCTCGATTACTCTGCCAACACGCCGGCGGACCCCGCCGTGCTGGACGCGTTTTATCAAACGGAGCGGCGCTATATCGGAAACCCGAACTCCACCCATCCCGCGGGGCGGGCCGCGCAGGCGGAAATGGCCCGCGTGACGGACAGCATTGCGGAACTTCTGGACGTTTTGCCCGAGGAGATCATCTACACCTCCGGCGCGAGCGAGTCCAACAACCTCGCGCTCAAAGGCGTCGTGCAGGTGTCCCGCCATGTGGGGAAGCACATCATCTCCACGGCGCTGGAGCATTCCTCCGTGGGCGGCGCGCTGTCGGCGCTTCAGCAGCAGGGCTGCGAGGTCGACCTTGTGGACATCCGGCGGGACGGCACCATTGATCTGGAGCACCTGCGCGAGCTTTTGCGCAGGGACACGGTGCTCGTGGCCATCTGCGCGGTGGACAGCGAACTCGGCACGGTGCAGCCGATCAGGGAGATCGCGGATATTTTGAGAGACTACCCCAACTGCCGCCTGCATGTGGACGCGACGCAGGCCGTGGGGAAGACCGAATTGGTGCTGGACGGCGTGGACACGATGAGCATCGCGCCGCACAAGTTTTACGGTCTCAACGGCAGCGGTCTGCTGGTCAAAAAGAAGGACCTTGTCATCGAGCCGCAGATCCACGGCGGCGGCAGCACCACGCCCTACCGCAGCGGCACGCCCGCACTTGGTATGGCGGTGTCGGTCGAGAAAGCGCTGCGTCTGGCGCTGGAAAATCAAAAAGAACGCGTCGCTCACGTCGCGGCGCTGAATTGCCTGCTGCGCACGGAGCTTGCGAAGTATCCGAAGGTGCGCTTCAACAGTCCGGAAAATGCCGTGCCGCACATTTTGAATCTGAGCGTCGGCGGCGTCAAGGGCACGGCTTTTCAGCAGGAGCTGGGAAAATATGATGTCTGCGTGTCTGTAAAGTCCGCCTGCTCGGTGGAGGGAACGCCCTCCAAGGCCGTGTACGCCGTGAGCCGCGACCGGAAAAACGCGCTGTCCTCGTGGCGCATCAGCCTGAGCCACCTGACTACAGATGACGAGATCACGGAATTTCTGCAAATTTTTGACCGCTGCTATCGGGAGCTTGCGCAAT
>CALAAN010000119.1 GCA_937884915.1 uncultured Oscillibacter sp. | reverse complement strand
CTGCTGCTTGCGGCGGTGCTCGTCGGCAGCGCGATGCTGCTGCCCGCGCTCTCGGACCTTTTTGATTTCTGCGAACGGGCGCTGGCGCTCACGAATTTGCCGCTCACGCTGTTCGTGCCGGTCGTCAAGGTCACGGCCATCGCGCTCGTAGCGCACTTTTCCTGCGCGCTGTGCGCGGACGCGGGGCAGAGCGCGCTGTCAAGCCTGCTCGCCGCGGCGGGGACACTGTGCGCGCTCGTCTGCGCACTGCCGCTGATGGAGGCGCTGCTTGAGATGGTGGAGGGATTTCTATGAAAAAGCTGCTCTGCCTTCTCTTTGCCGCGCTGCTGCTCTGCGGGAGCGCGGCGGCGATCGAGCTGCCGTCAGGACTGGACGGTGCCGTGCCGCGCGAGCTCATCGACAGCGCCGAAGCGGGGGACGACCTGCTCCTGCGCGGCGGACAGTATCTTTTTTCGCACTTTCGCGCGGCATTGCAGGACGCGGTGGCGAATTCGCTGCGCGGCGCGATGGCGCTGATGCTGCTCTCGCTCCTGTGCGGGCTCATCGAGGGCACGGCGGAGAGCGCGGGGGAGACGCCCGCGCGGTACGCGGGCTATCTCGGTGTGCTGGGCGCGGCGGCGCTCTCAGCGGGGGATCTGAGCGCGCTCATCGGCCTTGGCGTCGAGACGATGGACGAGCTCTCGACCATGGCAAAGCTCCTGCTGCCGACGATCGCCGCGGCGATGGCGAGTGGGGGCAGCGTGAGCTCGGCGAGTGTGTGGCAGGTCGGCGCGCTGATGCTGAGCGACATCTTCCTCTCGCTGATGCGCGATGTGCTCGTGCCGGTGCTCTACTGCATGATCGGCACGGCGGCCGCGGGAGCACTTTTGGAGCAGAGCCGCCTATCGCTGCTCTCCAAGGGCATCGGCAAGCTGCTCTCGTGGGGCTTAAGCGCGATTTTGATCGTGTTCACCGCGTTTTTGTCGATCTCGAACCTGCTGGCCGGTTCTGCCGACTATCTCGCGGTCAAGGTGGGTAAGACCGTCATCTCCGGCGCGGTGCCCGTCGTCGGCGGGATCTTGTCCGACGCGACCGAGGCCGTCGCCGCCGCGGCGCTCACGCTGCGCGGGACGCTCGGCGTGCTGGGCGTATTTTCGGTGCTCGCGCTGTGCCTTGCGCCGCTGCTGCGCATGGCGGTGCAGTATCTTTTTTATCAACTTGCAGCGTTTTTCAGCGGCATGGTGGGGTCGCAGTCACTCAGCAAGTTTTTAGAGCAGCTTTCTTCCGCGTTTTCGCTGATGCTGGCGATGACGGCGGGCGGGGCGTTTTTGCTGCTCGTGTCGCTTTTGATCGCAATGATGATGGTGGTGACGGTATGACGTTTCTACGCTCGTGGCTTTTAAGCGTGACGGCCTGCGCGGTATTGGTGAGCATCGCCCAGCAGCTCACGGACGGCGGCACGATGAAAAAGATCGTGCGCTTCGTCGGCGGGATGGTGCTGATGCTCGCGATGCTGCGCCCGCTGCTCTCGCTCACGTTCGACCTGCCGGAGTTCAACGGCGCAAATTACCGCGAGGCGGT
>CALAAN010000118.1 GCA_937884915.1 uncultured Oscillibacter sp. | reverse complement strand
GACATTGGGACGGAAACAACTATAATGATGACGTTCTAAAATTAGAAGATTATCGTTGGATGACGATGAACGATCGCATCGCCTCCCAAGGATAACGGAAAGGAACCGACATGATACCGAAAGGGCCCGTACCGGGAAGAACGATCTTCAGCCACGCCAACAAGATGACGCAGGCATATCACATTATGTTGACTCCACTGTGCAAGGAGACAGGCCTGCCGCCGCTGGCGCTGGACATTCTGCTCTTTCTCGCCAACAACCCCGAGCACAACACGGCGAAGGACATCTGCCGCATGCGCGGGCACAAATCGGGTATTGTCTCCGTGCATGTGGAAAGACTGGTGAGTGACGGTCTTCTCGAGCGGCAGGAGATGCCGGGCGACCGGCGGCAGACGAGGCTTGTCTGCACGGGAAAAGCGCAGGATATCATTACGCGCGGACGGGAGATCCAGTGGCAGTTCGGGCTTCGCCTGATGGAGGGCATTTCGAAAGAGGACCATGAGACGATGCGCCGCTGCTTTGAAAGGATCGACGTCAACCTGGATGAGATCTGCAAGGGCGGGCGCTGAAAGCGCTTAGAAGAATCAGGAGAACAACAATGCTGAAATTACTCAAAAACATGCGCCGCAAAGAGGTGCTCATGATGCTGCTGTGCACCGTGCTTGTGGCGGTGCAGGTCTACTTTGACCTGCGGCTGCCGGATTACATGACCGATCTGACGACGCTCATCAAAACGTCGGGAGCGACGGCGGATATTCTGTCCGTCGGCGCGAAAATGCTTGGCTGCACGCTCGCAAGCGCCGTGCTGGCCGTGGGCTGCGGGTATCTCGCGGCCAAGGCGGCGTCTGGCTTCAGCTTCACGGTGCGCGAAAAGCTCTTCCGCCACGTGATGGACATCGGCAGCGAGGAGATGCAGGATTTCTCTGTCGCGAGCCTCATCACGAGAACGACGAACGACATCACGCAAATTCAGATGATCGTGGCGATGGGATTGCAGATGATGATCAAATCGCCGATCATGGCCGTGTGGGCCATCATCAAAATTCTCGGCAAGAGCTGGGAGCTCTCCGCCGTGACGGTGGCATTCGTCGTGGTCATCTGTGCGACGATTTTGACGGTGATGAGCATCTGCATCCCGAGATTTCGCATCGTACAGAAACTGACCGACCAGATCAACCGCGTGGCGCGCGAGAACCTGACGGGCATCAACGTGGTGCACGCCTTCAATGCCGAGCAGTACCAGAACGACAAGTTCAACAAGCCGAGCCTTGACATGATGAACGTGCAGGTGAAGAACCAGAAGCTCTTCGCCCTCGTCCAGCCGACGATGACGCTCGGCATGAACGGTCTGGCGCTCGCAATCTACTGGCTGGGCGCGGCGCTCGTCAACAACATCGCACTGACCAATTCCGCCGCGCGCCTCACGATGTTCAGCAACGTGCTGGTGTTCAGCACGTATGCAACCTATGTGGTCATGTCCTTTATGATGCTCGTGATGATCTTCATGCTGCTGCCGCAGGCGCAGGTCTCGGCTGAGCGCATCAACGAGGTGCTCGAGCGCAAGGCGAATATCCGCGAGGGCAGCGTGAGCGAATGCAAAGAGCAGGGCACGGTGGAATTCAAAAACGTTTCGTTCCGCTATCCGCACGCCTCGGAGGACGAACTCTCGCACATCAGCTTCCGCGTGAACAAGGGCGAGACGCTTGCCGTCATCGGCGCGACGGGCAGCGGCAAGACGACGCTCGTGAGCTTGATCCCACGCTTTTATGACGCGACGGAGGGCGAGGTGCTCGTCGACGGCGTGAATGTCAGGGACTACACGTTCGACGCGCTTTACAACAAGCTCGGCTACGTGACGCAGAAGGCGGTGCTCTTCGCCGGCAGCATCCGCGACAACGTCTACTTTGGCGAGAGCGAAGCGCCGACGGACGACGAGGGCCTTGCGCAGGCCGTCGAGCTCTCGCAGGCGAAGGAATTTGTCGACAAGCTTCCCGACGGCACGCAGCACCACGTGGCGCAGATGGGACGCAACATGTCCGGCGGCCAGAAGCAGCGCCTTTCCATCGCCCGCGCGCTGGCCAGAAAGCCGGAGATCCTCGTCTTCGACGACTCGTTCTCCGCGCTCGACTACCGCACGGACGCGAAGCTGCGCGAGGGATTATCGAAACAGCTGCACGACACGACGAAAATCATCGTCGCGCAGCGCATCAGCACCATCCGCCACGCGGACAAGATCATCGTGCTCGACCGCGGCGAGGCCGTGGGCATCGGTACGCATGAAGAGCTGATGAAGAACTGTGACATTTACCGCGAGATCGCGACCTCCCAGCTCAGCGCTGCGGAGCTCGCGTAAAGGAGGCGAGAGAAGATGAAAAAGAAAAACAGCAATCCCGTCGGTGCGCTCAAGCGCACGGGCGCTTATATGAGCTCGAGCATGGGCGTCATCATCCTTGCCCTCGTACTGGCGGCACTGAGCGCCGTGATGACGATCATCGGCCCCGATAAGATCGGCAAAATGGCGACCATCATGTCCGACGGTCTGTTCACCGGCATCGACCTTGCCGCCATTGCGAAGATCGGCGTGTTCCTCGCGGTCATCTACTGCCTGAGCGCGCTTTTTGGCTTCATCCAGCACTATATCATGGCGGTCGTGACGCTGAAAATGTCCTACCGCATGAGAAGCGAGCTTTCGGAAAAGATCAACCGCGTGCCGCAGAAGTACTTCAACACCACCTCGCAGGGCGACATTTTAAGCCGCATCACGAACGATGTGTCCACGCTCCAGCAGGGACTGACGAACAGCCTGCCGACCATCATCAGCGCCGCGACGCAGTTTGTCGGCTGCCTTATTATGATGTTTGTGACCGAGTGGCGCATGGCGCTCGTCGCGCTGTGCATCACGCTCCTTGGCATGGCGCTGCTGGTTGGCATCATGTCGAAGTCGCAGCGCTACTTCACCGCGCGGCAGAAGAGCCTCGGCGAGCTCAACGGCTATGTCGAGGAGATGTACTCCGGCCACGAGGTCGTGCGCATCAGCCGCGCGGTCGACAAGGTGCTTGAGCACTTCGATGGCCTGAACGCCGCAGTCTATGACGCGAACTGGCGTTCGCAGTTCCTCTCCGGCGTCATGCAGCCGCTGATGAACGTGATCGGCAACCTCTCGTATGTTGCGGTCTGCGTGTTCGGCTCGGTGCTGGCCATCAACGGCACCATCGAGTTCGGCGTCATCGTGTCGTTCATCCTGTATGTGCGCCTGTTCACCACGCCGCTGACGCAGATCGCGCAGGGCATGACGAATTTGCAGACGGCCTCCGCCTCGGCGCACCGCATTTTCGACTTCCTCGAGAGCGAGGAGCTCAGCGACGAGAGCGGCAAGACCGCAAAGCTCGACACCGTGCGCGGCGCGGTGACGTTCGACCACGTGCGCTTCAGCTATCCTGACTCGACCGACAAGATCATCATCAAG
>CALAAN010000117.1 GCA_937884915.1 uncultured Oscillibacter sp. | reverse complement strand
CATCGAGTACGCAAAATAAGAAAAAAAGCTCTGCCGAACGGCAGAGCTTTTTTGCGCCTTTCTTGCGTTTTTGACCGAGGCTTGCTATACTGGGAAAAACGCAAAGTGGAGGAACGCCATGCTCTACAATATTCTGGCTATCGGCGATGTGGTGGGCGGCTGCGGCGTCAGCTGCCTCGAGCGCCATCTGCGCGCCGTGAAAAAACTCAAAAATATCCACTTTACCGTGGTCAACGGCGAGAACGCCGCAATGGTCGGCCTGACGCCGAACGACGCTGAGCGCATCTTCGCCGCGGGAGCGGACGTCATCACGCTCGGAAATCACACGTTCGGCAAGATGCAGATCACCGACTACCTCGACGACTGCCCATATATTTTGCGGCCGCACAACCTCGGCGCGCGCGTGCCGGGGCGGGGCTGCGGCGTTTTCGACTGCGGGCGCGCCCGCATCGCGGTGATGAACCTGATCGGCCGCTGCGACCTTGCGTTTAATGCGGATAACCCGTTCAAAACGGCGGACGAGCTGCTCAAAAATGAGGAAAAGCCGACGTTCACGCTGCTCGACTTCCACGCCGAGGCGACGAGCGAAAAGCTCGCCATGGCCTACTACCTCGATGGCCGCGTCAGCGCCGTCTGGGGCACGCACACCCATGTGCCGACGGCAGATGAGGAGGTCTTTCCCAAGGGGACGGGCTACGTCACGGATCTCGGCATGACGGGGGCGGTGCGCAGCGTGCTCGGCATCAAGCCCGAGCAGTCGGTCGAGACGTTTCTCGGCGGCCTCCCGGGCCGCTACCGCGAGCCGGAGAAGAGCGCCGGCAAGATGCAGGGAGCGATTTTTACACTGGATGATGCGACGGGGCTCTGCGTGAGCGTCGAGCGCGTCGACGTGCGCTGAGAAAGCGCAAAATAGAAAGGAACAACGCAAATGTCCATCGAAAAAGTGAGAGCCTATTTTGAAAACTTCGGCATCGCCGACCGCATCCGCGAGTTCGATGTGTCGAGCGCGACGGTCGAGCTTGCCGCCATCGCTTCAAGCTTGCGGACGATCAGCCCATCATCATCGTGACGGCGGGGGACAGAAAAATCGACAACGCCAAGTACAAGGCGTATTTCCACGTGAAGGCGAAAATGCTGACCTTTGACGAGGCCTGCGCATTCACCGGCCACGCGCCGGGCGGCGTGTGCTCGTTTGCCCTTCCTGAGAATGTGAAGACCTATCTCGACGTATCGCTCAAGCGCTTCGACACGGTCTTTCCTGCGGCGGGCAGCGCGAACAGCGCCATCGAGATGACCTGCGAGGAGCTTGAGAAGTAT
>CALAAN010000116.1 GCA_937884915.1 uncultured Oscillibacter sp. | reverse complement strand
GATATTCAGCACGAAGTGCTCTTTATGAAAGTCCAGCAGGCCTTCCTTTTTCATCTTCCCGAGCTCGAGCGACAATCCGCTGCGCTCGACGGCGAGAAAATCTGCTAACTGCTGGCGGGAGAACGGAATGTCGAACTCGACCGCGCCGCACTTTTGTGCCTCGGCGGAGAGATAGGACATGAGCTTGGCGCGCGTCGTGCGCTGGGCAATGTGTGTGAGCTTTTCGTTGAGCAGCAGGTTTTTCCCCGCAAGGTCGCTCAGAAGGTTTCGGATGATGTGGCTGTGGTGCGCGCAGGCGGAGGGACAGACCGTCAAAAGGCGCTTGACGTTCAAAAACAGCACCGTCGTCGGCGTTTCGGTCACGACGCTCGCGTTGGAGACGCTGCTCGGCGCGCAGGCGAAGGCCGCGGCGTACGTCTGCCCCGGCGCGGTGCGGGAGAGAATGTTGCGGTTGCCCCAGATGTCCTCCTGCACGACGAGCGCGCAGCCGGAGAGCACCATGCCGATCTCCTCGACCGCGTCGCCGGGATGAAGCAGAAACACGTCCTTGGGGAAGTGCTCGGTCTTCGCCGCAAGGCAGGTGAGCATCGCGTCGAGCTCGTCCTCCGTGACGCCGGAAAAGAGCGGCGAGGCAGCGAGAATGGGAAAAAATTCTTTCATAAAAAACGCCTTTCGTTGAAAATTCAACCGACTTGCTGGCCGCATTCTACTATAATACGCTTGAAAACGCAAGGAGGTATTGCAATGAAACGGAGAATCATTGAAATTGATCAAAATAAATGCAACGGCTGCGGCGCCTGCGCCGCGGCGTGCCACGAGGGTGCCATCGCCATGGTAAGTGGCAAGGCGACGCTGATGCACGACAACTACTGCGACGGCCTGGGCGACTGCCTGCCGACCTGCCCGACCGGCGCGATCCGATTTGTCGAGCGCGAGGCCGCGGCCTATGACGAGCAGGCGGTGCTCGCCAACAAGCAGAAGAAAATGCAGAAAGAGGGCATGACGCTGCACCACGGCTGCCCCGGCATGCAGCTCAAGACCTTTGCGCACAAGGCGGCATCTGAGACGGCGGCTCCCGCCGCGCAGGAGAGCCAGCTCTCCCAGTGGCCGGTGCAGATCAAGCTCGTGCCGGTGAATGCGCCGTACTTTTCCGGCGCGAAGCTGCTGATCGCGGCGGACTGCACGGCATACGCCTATGCGGCCTTCCACGAAAAATTCATCAAGGGCCACATCACGCTCGTCGGCTGTCCGAAGCTCGACAGCGTGGATTACAGCGAAAAGCTGACCGAGATCATCGCAAAAAACGACATCAAGAGCGTGACGGTCGTGCGCATGGAGGTCCCGTGCTGCGGCGGACTTGAGCATGCGGCGAAGACCGCGCTGCAAAATAGCGGCAAGTTCATCCCCTGGCAGGTCGTGACGATCTCGACCGACGGGAGAATACTGGATACGATTTGAGTCATCCTATGATCGATAAGACCACAGAATGAGGAGGATTTTTTCTTGGACAACAAGATGTTTTGCTTTCAGTGCGAGCAGGCGGCACACTGCACGGGCTGCACCGGCAGCGCGGGCGTGTGCGGCAAGAGCGCCGAGACGGCGAGCTTGCAGGATGAGCTGACCGGCGCGCTCGTGGGCCTTGCCCGCGCGACGGACGGCAGTCCCAATGTGAACGAGGGCACGTGGAGCCTCATCATTGAGGCGCTTTTCACCACGCTCACGAATGTGAACTTTGACGCGGCGGCCATCCGCGAGGTGATCGCGCGCGTCAAGTCGGAGAAGAGCCGCCTTGTGCCGGACTGTGCGTCCTGCATGTCGCCCTGCGGGCACAACGACGACTATGACGTCTCGCAGCTCTGGACGGCGGATGAGGACATCCGCAGCCTCAAGTCACTCATCCTGTTCGGCATCCGCGGCATGGCGGCATACGCCTACCATGCGATGGTGCTGGGCTATACAGACGACGAGGTCAACCGTTTCTTCGCCAAGGCGCTGTTCGCCATCGGCGAGGACTGGGGCATGGACGACCTGCTTCCCCTCGTGCTGGAGGTCGGCGAAAAGAACTACCGCTGCATGGCACTGCTCGACAAGGCAAACACCGAGACCTACGGCACGCCGGAGCCGACGAGCGTGCCGCTGACGGTGGAAAAGGGACCGTTCATCGTGGTTTCCGGCCACGATCTGCACGACTTGAAGCTCCTGCTCGAGCAGACGGATGGCAAGGGCATCAACATCTATACGCACAGCGAGATGCTGC
>CALAAN010000115.1 GCA_937884915.1 uncultured Oscillibacter sp. | reverse complement strand
GTTCAAGGGGGCCATTCTCTTTTGTGAAAGAGAATGGCCCCCTTGCCTCGTGCAGCGCCCGCGGCGCTGCTCCCCCTCGCAGACTGCAAGGAGTCTATTCCATCTTGCATAATTCCCCGATTATGGTAACAAATCGAATTTCTGTTCTGTCATAAATTTTTGAATTTCAGAATTATGTAAATTTCGACACACGCCTATCTGCACAGTATGTTTTCCACTCAGAGAAAAGCGATTCAAATTTTTCCTGCCAAATCAGGCATTTTTAAGAAATCCACTTGTGTGGAAAACTCTGTGGAAACTGTGGATAACTCACCGTAGAATCTCTTTATTGAATTTATTATGTTAATTCGTCAGTTTCGATCAAACACTGCCGAACTGCGGCGGATCCGGTCGGAAAAGCGGACGCTTTGACGGCTTTTCGCAACTTCTGTCCTGTCTGCTGATTTTTATTTTTGCCGTTTTGTCGAGTGTCGAGTCCCTTTCCGCACACACATTTTGCAGAAGCTCTGCAAAATATACTATTTGTATAGAAAATGTAAAGACCCTGTCGAAAACTCGGCAGGGTCTTTTTTCAACACGGTGTTTCAAGGCCGTAACAGCCGCTCACGGGGTCGAGGAACAGCGGCAGGTATGGCGGGCGGTACGTGAACCAGACGAAGGCGAACAGCAGCGCCCACAAAAGCACAAAGCCGATGAGCTGCATCGCGCCCCCGCGCAGCGCGCCGTCCGTCAGCAGGCGGTAGCTCACGAAGTACAGCAGCGCGTCGGCGAGGAAGAAGATCGTGATGTTCACCCAGTCGGGGAGCTTGCCGAACATCCCCGTCAGCGTGTAGAAAAGCGCCGGAATCGAGATCAGTCCCAGCAGGATGCTCGCCGCCTTGGCGGCGAAGAAATTCCGGAACGCTTCGGAAAATACGATAAACTCCACCACCGTGAAGACTAAAAACGGGATGAACAGCAGCTTCATGTGCTCCCAGGTCGACTCGTTGACCGCCGAAAACGCCGCGACGATGCGATTCCCGCCCGTCCATTCGTAGACAAAGTGCAGCAGCGTCCCGAAAAGCCCCGTCACAGCAAAGCCGATGATCTCCCACCGGCGCAGTTCCCGTTTCATGCTCCGTCCTCCCTTTCCGCCCCGGTCAAGCCCGGGCAAGCACTATATTCTACGCAGGAAAGACGGGCTTTATACAGCAAAGGCCGCCCTTGCGGGCGGCTTTTGCATTTCTTCTTTTATTCGGCAAATTGCGGCACGATGATGCCCGTCGGCGCGTCCTTCGTCAGTTCGAAAGAGTTCCAGTCAAGTTTGTGGATGTCCTTTGCCTCATACAGTGCCAAAAATTCGTCCAGCGTGCCGATCTCGGGGTAGCCGTGCGCACCGAAGCGGTAGTGCATCGGCACGAGCACGCGCGGCGCAACTGCGTCCGCGACCTTTTTCGCCGTCTGCGCGTCGATCGTATAGTACCCACCGACGGGGATCAGCAGCGCGTCGCAGCCCTTGACCGCCGCGAGCTGTTCCTCGCTCAGCTCATGGCCGAGGTCGCCGCAGTGCACGACCGTCAGCCCCTCGGCGCGCAGGATATGGATGGTATTCTCTCCGCGAAGTGTACCCTGCTTATCGTCGTGGAACGTCGAAATCGTCTCGACCGTGAACGGGCTCTCCGATCTATCGCGGCCCGAGAGCGTCACCGCCTCCAAAAAGGCGTGGTCGCGGTGGCCGTGCGAGCATAGCGCCTCGTCCGCCTCGACATGCAGCGCGGGATACGTTTCCACATAATAGGGGTCGAGCACGATGCGCCAGCCCGCGCTCTCGACCACAAAGCAGGAATGGCCCAGCCAGGTGATGTTCATGGTTTATTCCTCCGGTTTCGTTTCATCCGCGGAAGCGTCCGCGGTTTTCTTTTTCCTGCCGAGCTTCGGCAGCTTCTTTCCGCGGCGCAGGCGGGCGATAATCTTCACGGCCGCGAACACGACCGCCGCGAAGATCAGGACATCCAGCCAGCTGTAGGCCAGCCACACCGCAAAATCCTCCAGCGCCTGAGCCGTAGCGGCGAGGCCGTCGGTAAAGGCATTGCCGAGCTTTTCGCCAAAGCTCTTGGGCGCATCCTCCGTGCCGGAGAGGCGGTAGACCTCGCTCACTTCAAGGTCGACAGCCGCATAGTCCACCAGCGCGTCGTAATGCCGCATCGTGCCGGACAGGCTCTCGATCTCATACTCCGTCTCCGAGATGGCGGACTCGATGGTGATGATATCCTCCATGCTCTCTGCCTTTTGAAGCAGCTCCTGCAAGCGCTCCAGCTTGATCTGCGCCGTTTCGAGGCGCGACTGCGTGTCGTAATACTGCTCGCTGATGTTCTCCGCCGTGTCGGTCTGCCACGTCACATGGCAAAGCGTGCCGACCTGCTCGCAGAAGTCCGTGAATGTTTCGGCGGGGACGCGCACGGTATAGCTCGCGTGGCGGTAGCCTCTGGAATAATTGGAGAAATTCTTCTGCTCGAAATAGCCGCCCACGCTCTCCACGAGCGCAGCAATGTCCTGCACGGCCCGGTCAAATTCCAGCGTCTGCATCTCGATGCTCGCGCTGTAGACCATCTTGACGCCGCGCTCGGCAAGGCTTTTATCCGCGGTCGAGCCGGTCTGTGCGCCGCCGTTCCACGCGCCGTCGTCCGACGTGGCATAATCATACTCTGCATCCGGCAGCGCCGAGCCGTTGACGTCATAGCCCTTCAGCTCCATCGACGCGCTGTCGCTGCCGACAGACTTCGCGCTGCACGCGGTAAGGGAAAGCGCCAGCACGAGTACCGTCAAAAGGGAAACGATCTTCTTCATCTTCATCCACCTCATTTTGTTTTTGGGGTTTCTGAGGTTTTAGACGCTCGTTTTGCGCAAAAGGTTCCCAAAATCTGTCATTTTTCTCATTCCAGCTCGTCGAGCGTCATGGAGAAGCTCTCCATGCAGTTGACCATGAAATAGTCAAGCTCCGGCATGTGCATCTCGCTCAGCGCGCGGCGCGTCTGCTCCGCGGCCTTTTTGAACTCCATATTGCCCGCCTTGAGTTCCTCGACGCACTTGATGTAGGCCGAGAGCTTGTCCGCCGCCTTGACGAGCTTTTTTGTCGTCTCGTCTTCGATCTTGATGATGGGCTCATAGTCCGCGCGCAGCTCCTGCGGCAGCATGGAGAGCAGCTTGTCGCTCGCCACAGCCTCGACCTTGCGGTAGGCGTCGCGGATCTCGGGATTATAATACTTGATGGGCGTCGGCATGTCGCCGGTCAAAATCTCCGTCGCGTCGTGGTAGAGCGCAGCGACCGCCACGGCGTTCGCGTCCGCGGGCAGGCCGAAAACGCGCGTGCGGATGAGTGCGAGTGCGTGCGCCAGCACCGCGACCATGTGGCTATGCTCCTGAATGTTCTCCTCCTCGGTGTTGCGCATCAGCGCCCAGCGCTTGACGCAGCGCATGCGGGAGATATAGGCGTAAAAATGGTTGGCCATAACTTCACTCCTCCAGCTCGCCGCGAAGACCTCCGCCGTCGACTTGCGTGATCTTCACGTTTTTCACCTGATTGTGCAGCCCCTCCTGCGCGACCGAGACTTCCATATAGTTCGGCGCGTGGCCCGCGCTGCCGCCCTTGCGGTCGCGCTCAAAGAGCACAGGGAAGGTCTTTCCCACGCAGCGCGCAAGGTACGCTTCGTGCATTGTCCTGGCAACAGCCGAGGCGCGCGCGGCGCGTTCTTCGCGCACGGACATGTCGATTTGCTTCATCTCCGCGGCCTTCGTGCCGGGGCGGATGGAGTAGGGGAAAACGTGCATGTCGGCAAAGCCGACGCGCGCGATGAAGTCGAGCGTCTGCGCAAATTCCTCCTCCGTCTCCTCGGGAAAGCCCGTGATGAGGTCGGTCGTGATGGCAGGGTCATCAAAGTATTTGCGAAGAAGCTCGCAGGATTCCATGTAGCGCGCCGTGTCGTACTTGCGGTTCATGCGCTTCAAGGTCGCGTCGCAGCCCGACTGCATCGAGAGGTGGAAGTGCGGGCAGAGATATTCGAGCTTCGACGCCCGTTTGCAGAACTCCTCCGTGATCGTCCGCGGCTCGAGCGAGCCGAGGCGGATGCGCATGTCGCCGCCCTCGCGCGCGATGAGCTCCAAAAGGTCGATGAGCGAGGTCCCGTCCTTAAAGTCCGAGCCGTAGGACGAGATCTCGATGCCCGTGACCACGATCTCGCGGTAGCCCTCTTCGCGCAGCGTGCGCACCTGCTTTGCGGCCTCGGCCATCGGCAGCGAGCGCACGCGTCCGCGCGCGTAAGGGATAAGGCAATAGGTGCAGAAGTTCACGCACCCGTCCTCGACCTTGAGCATCGCGCGCGTGCGGTTCACCATGCCGCCCGCGGGCAGCACCTCAAAATCGCGCCGCTCCCAGACGTCGTCGACATCGACGATGGGCGTTTTATCCCGCGCGGCGCGCTCTAAAAGGTCGATGAACTTCGCGCGGTCATTCGTGCCGGCGATGACGTCTAGCCCGAGCTTTTTGACATCCTCTGGGTGCGTCTGGGCGTAGCAGCCGCAGGCGGCGATGACTGCGCTCGGGTTGCGGCGCTGGGCCTGGCGAAGCATCTGGCGCGACTTTTTGTCGCTCACCGCCGTGACTGAGCAGGTGTTGACGACGTAGGCGTCCGCCGTCTCTTCAAAATCTACCAACTCGTGCCCGCGGTGCAAAAGCTCCTGTTCGAGCGCCTGCGTTTCATATTGGTTCACCTTGCACCCGAGGGTGCAGATCGCAACTTTCATGTATGTTTGTATCCTTTTCCGCGATTTGGGCGGTAAAGTCCCGCTTTTTTCTGCCGTTTCCGGCGCAAAGCGTCCGCCGCCCTTGCTTTTTTATTTTTATATTGTATAATCATTTGAGCATTCTGACAAGTCCAAAGAAAGGATTTTCCCGATATGATCTATCTCGATCACGCGGCCACCACCCCGGTCCCCGAAGAGGTGGCAAAGGCCGTTTACGATACGCTGACAAATGGCTGGGGCAATCCCAGCTCGCAGTACCCCATCGGAAAGCAGGCGCGCGACGCCGTCGCCGCGGCCCGCGAAACGATTGCCGCGGCGCTTGGCTGCAAGAGCGAGCAGCTGATCTTCACCTCCTGCGGCTCGGAGAGTGACAACTGGGCCGTCCGCCTCGCCCTGCACCAGAACCGCCACGCCGGCAAGCACATCATCACGACCGCCGTGGAACACAGCGCGATCCTCGAGACCTGCAAGGCGCTTGAGCAGGAGGGGTATTCCGTCACATACTTAAAGCCCGACAAAAGCGGCGACATCACCGCCTCCCAGGTTGAAAACGCGCTGCGCGATGACACCGCGCTCGTCACGATGATGCTCGTCAACAACGAGACGGGCTGCATTTTCCCCGTCGCCGAGGTCGCGCAGCTTTTGCAGGCGAAAAAGTCCCGCGCGCTGCTGCACACCGACGCGGTGCAGGCCTTTTTGAAAATCCCGTTCCGCGCCGATACGCTGGGCGCGGACCTCATCTCCGTCAGCGCGCACAAGCTCGGCGCGCCCAAGGGCATTGGCGGGCTCTACTTGGGTGAGCGTATCCGCGCGCCCAGGCCGCTGATCTTCGGCGGCGGGCAGGAGAGCGGCCTGCGCTCCGGCACGGAGGCCACGGGGCAGATCGCGGGCTTTGCCAAGGCGGTCGAGCTGCGCGTCGACCATCTGGACGAAAAGCTCGCCCACGTCGCCGCCATCAAGGCCTACGCCGAGGAAAAGCTTCTCGCGCTCGACGGCGTCGTCCGCATCGGCGGCGGAACCGCGCCGCACATTCTGTCGATCTCGCTCGTCGGCTACCCGTCGGCCAACGTCGTCACAGAGCTCGGCGCGCAGGGCATCTGCATTTCGGCAGGCTCGGCGTGCCACCGCGGGCAGCTGAGCCACGTATACCGCGCGATGGACCTTGACAAAAAGACCGCCGCGGGCGTGCTGCGCGTCAGCTTCGGCCCCGAGACGACCGAGGAAGATATCGACGCGCTCGTCTCCGCGCTCAAGGCGCACCGCGACACGCGCTTCCCCATGCTGTAATCCCACGATCCGAGGTTTTTTATGTTCTCCTATCTTCATCAGCCCAAGGGCTTTTATAAAAGGCTTTTTCTGCTGGCATTGCCGGTCATCGTGCAGAATCTGATCACGACGTCGCTCGGCTTTCTCGATACGTTCATGGTGGGACTTCTCGGCAGCGACCAGATGTCCGCCGTCACGGTGGCAAATGTGCCGGTCTTCATCATCCAGCTCGTTGTCTTCGGCCTGCAAAGCGGGTCGAGCGTGCTCATCAGCCAATACTGGGGCCGCGGCGACCGCGAGAGGATCAACCGCGTCATGGGCATCGGCTTTATGATCGCGGGCGGCGTGAGCGTGCTGTTTGCGGCCATCCTGTGCGCCTTCCCCGCGCAGGTGCTCTACCTTATCACCGACAATTTGACGCTCGTGGAGCTGGCCGAGCCGTACCTGCGCATCGTCGGCTTCTCCTACATCTTCAATTCCCTTTCGTCCATTTACATCGGCATGCAGCGCAGCATCGAAAACCCTCGCTTCGGCATGATCGTCTTCGCGATCTCGATGCTCTGCAACACGCTCGGCAACTACGTGCTCATTTTCGGCAAGCTCGGTCTGCCCGCGCTCGGCATCACGGGCGCGGCGGTGGCGACACTCCTGTCCCGCGTGGTGGAGTTCATCGTCGCGTTCTCCTACGCGTTCCGCTGCCGCACGATGCCGCTCATCAAGCACGCGCTCCTGCGTCCCGGCATGGACATGCTGCGCAAATTCCTGCGCTACAGCGCTCCGGTGCTCATCAACGAGACGCTTTGGGGCACGGGCTTTTCGATGATCACGGTCATCATGGGCCACATGGCAAATAGCAGCGGCCTCATTGCCGCCTACACGCTTGCGGGCAATATCGACAAGCTGATGACCTCCGGCGTGTTCGGCATCGCGGCGGCAGTGTCCGTCATCGTCGGCAAGGAGATCGGCACGGGCAACTTAAAAGATGTTTACAACATCGGCCGCGCGCTGTGCTTCACGGCGTTTGCGTTCGGCATCGTGCTCGGCGTCGCGGAATACACGATGTTTGTGACGCTCATGCGCCCGTTTGTCATGCCGCTCTTCTCGCTCTCAACCGTCGCTGAGCGGCTTTGCAGCGTGATGCTTGCATGCTACGCCTGCGCCATCCCGCTCCACAGCTTTTCGACCACGATGGTCGTCGGCGTGCTGCGCGGCGGCGGCGATGTGAACGCTTCACTCTTTATCGACAACTTCCCCCTCTGGTGCGGCACGCTGCCGGCGATGTGCCTGCTCGGCCTTATGCTCAAGGTACCGAACGAGGTCTTCTGCCTCTGCCTGACGATCGAATACATCATCAAATCCCCCATCGGCCTCTACCGCCTGCGCAGCGGCAAGTGGATCCACGACATCACCCGCATCGACGAATAGGAAAAAAACGGAAGGGCGCTGCCCTTCCGCTTTTTTATTCTTATTGCTGTGCTTTCGCCATGCGCTCCCGCCGCATTTCGCGCAGCACCGGCACGCTAACGCACAGCGACGATACCACAAAGAACGCGATGCCGGCCATACGGTTCACGCTGATGTGCTCGTGGTACACGACGACCGCCAGCACAGTTGCAAGAATTGGCTTGATGAGGTAAACGAACGACGCCTCCGTTGCGGAGGTGTACTCCGTGATCTTCGCTGTGAGCAGAAAGCCGATTGCCGCGCAGCCGATGCCGACATGGCACAAAAGCAGCGTCGTTTTGAGCGTAAAGCCCGTGAAAAACGGAATGCCTGCAAAGATCTCCAGCCCCAGGCTACTGTAAAACGCGCCGACCGCCGGAATTTCGCCGAGCAGCAGCAGGAAAAGAAGCTCCAACCCGCCGATGAGCATGTTGAAGGTCGTGATCACGAGCGCGCCGAGCCGCGGCAGGCGCAGCTTGCAGAGCGTGCCGTAGGTGGCAAACAGCAGCGTGGCGGTGATGATCTCCAAAAAGCCGCGCAGGCTGATCTCAAGGTGCGCGGGATTGAGGATCAGGAGAATGCCGACGATCTCCACCCCAATGGCCAGCAGATGATTCTTTTTGAGCGGCTCATGCAGGATAAAGTGCGCCAGCGCCACCGCGAACACGGGATTGCCCGAATAGATGATCGACGTGGCCGAGGCGTCCATATGCAGCACCGCCATCTGCAAAAGCGACATGTGCAGCGTCACCGTCAGAAAGCCGAGCAGCGCGAAGTAGCCCCAGTCCGCCTTTGTAAGCCGGATATCCCGCTTTTTAAGTTTCTTGAGCGCAAAGGGCATCAGCGCAGCCGCACCGAGCAGCACGCGCTCGACCGTCACCTGCATGGGTGCAAACGCGCCGCCGAGCGCCTTGAGCGCGACCTCTGTGGTCGAATAGAGCATCGCGGCAAGCAGGATATAGAGATATCCCCGTTTCCGATC
>CALAAN010000114.1 GCA_937884915.1 uncultured Oscillibacter sp. | reverse complement strand
CATCCTGACGACTCCGTGGGACGAGCTGGACGGCAAGACCATCCTCTCCGCCATCGAAAAGGTGTCGCTAAGCGACGAGCTCCTTGAAAAGATGCGCCGCGAGCACGAGATCGAAGAGGCCGAGCACGAGCATGAGCATCACCATCATCACGATCACGATGAGCATGACGAGCACAACCACGATCATGAACACGAGCATCATCATGACCACGACGAGGATGAGCATGACCACGAGCATGAGCATCATCACGACCATGACCATGATGACCACGATCACGACGAGCACGAGCATCACCACCATCACCACGACGGCGAGGAGTGCGACGATCCCGAGTGCGAATGCCACCATCACCATCATCACCACGCCGACGACGTCTTCTCCTCCTGGGGCAAGGAAACGCCGAAGAAGTTCAGCAAAGAAGCGCTCGAAGAGATGCTCCACAAGCTTGACAGCGGCGACTACGGCCACATCCTGCGCGCCAAGGGCATCGTGAACGGCGAGGACGGCTGGCTCGAATTCGACTACGTGCCCGAAGAGCACGAGGTCCGCGCGGGTCATCCCGACTACACGGGCCGCCTGTGCGTCATCGGCGCGGAGCTCAAAGAGCACGAGCTTGCAGAACTGTTTGGAGTGTAAGGCATGGATATTCCTGTTTATCTGGTCGCCGGATTCCTCGATTCCGGCAAAACGAGCTTTATCAACGGCATTTTAGAGGACGGCTTCGCCCGTGAGGACAAGACGCTTCTCATTTGCTGCGAAGAGGGCGACGAAGAGTATGAGAAAAAGGCGCTCGACAACGTCACCGTCGTCACGGTGGACGATGAAGATGAGCTGACGCTCGCTTTCTGCAAGGAGCTCGAAAAGAAGCACCACCCCAAGCAGGTGCTCATCGAGTACAACGGCATGTGGCAGTTGGAAAAGCTCTACCGCGAGGTGCTCCCTGCCAACTGGGTGCTCTATCAGATCATGACGTTTGTGCAGGCGCCGACATTCGAGCTGTTCGTCAAGAACATGGGCCAGCTCATGATGGAAAAGATCACGAACGCGGACATGATCGTCTTCAACCGCTGCGACGACAAGCTCAAAGAGAGTCTGCGCGCGCGCAACCTGCGCATGGTCAACCGCCGCGCGGACATCTACCTTGAGGACAACGACGGCAACAGCGAGGACTACCTGACCGGCGACGAGTGCCCGTTCGACATGACGCCCGAGCTCATCGACATTCCCGACGACGACTACGGCGTGTGGTACGTCGACGCGATGGACCATCCCGACCGCTGGGACGGCAAAAAGGTCCACATGAAGCTCATCATGTGCCACTCGAAGAAGTTCCCTGGCATCCACTGCCCCGGCCGCTTCGTGATGACCTGTTGCGAAAACGACATCCAGTTCGTCGGCATCGTCGCCAAGGGCGACAGCCTGAAGGCCTACAAGAACCGCGACTGGGTCGATATCACCGCCACGGTCAAAAAGGAACACCTCGACGCCTACGAGGGCGAAGGCCCCGTGCTGTACGTCGAGAAGATCACCACCACGTCGAAGCCCGCGCAGGAAGTCGTGTCGTTTTGATGCCGCGGCGCGATAAAAATTCCACAAAAGCAAAAATGGGGACGCCCTCTTTTCAAAGAAGGCGTCCCCCCCCTGTTTTTGTCTCCCGCCGATTTATCTTGCATCACCGTTCACTTTTTGGTAGAATATCGACATACAAATTTTCTACGGCCAGCGCCGCTTTCGGAGGAAAAAACATGGAGTATTCATTGCCGGAACAGTTTGAGCAGTTTGGCGAGGCGCGCCGCGCGGGCTTTCTGCGCGTCAAGGAACTGAAAGAGCAGGGGCAGAGAGTTGCCGGTACGTTCTGCACTTTCACGCCGCTCGAAATTCTGGATGCGGCGGGATTCACGGCGGTCAGCCTTTGCGGCATGAGTCAGGAGACCGTCGCCGCGGCGGAGGTCGACCTTCCCGCGAACCTTTGTCCTCTCATCAAGTCCAGCTACGGCTTTGCCGTGTCGGACAAGTGCCCGTACATCTACTTTTCCGACCTGATCGTGGGCGAAACGACCTGCGACGGCAAAAAGAAAATGTACGAGCTGCTGAGCGAGTTGAAGCCCGTCTACGTGCTGCACCTACCGCAGGGGCGCGAGGCGTACGCGCTGGACATGTGGACGTCCGAGCTCCACCGCTTCATCGCCTTTTTAGAGCAGCGCTTCCACGTGACGATCACGGATGAAGCGCTCCGCGCGGCGGCGCGGCAGCGCAATGCCGAGCGGCAAGCCCGCATGGAGCTGATGGCGGTACAGAAGCGCCTGCCGCCTCCGGCGTCCGGCCAGCAGCTCTATAAGGCGCTGGACGGCGCGGGCTTTGTGTTCGACGCTGAGACGCGGATCCAGCAGTTGGACGAGCTGCGGCAGAGCCTTCTCAGCGCCTACGAGCGCAGCGAACGCCCCGTATCGCCGAGCGCCAAGCGCATCATGGTCACGGGCTGCCCCATCGGCGGCGTGCTCGACAAGATCGTCGGCGCAGTCGAACGCCTCGGCGGCGCGGTGGTCTGCTATGAAAACTGCGCCGGCATCAAGGCCTCGCGCCGGATGGTAGACGCCGACGCGCCCGATATCGTGCGCGCCATCGCCGAGCGGTATCTCGACATTGGCTGCGCCGTGATGACGCCGGACGACATTCGCATGGAGCTGCTGCGGCAGCTCACGGGCGAATACGCCGTGGACGGCATCATCGAGGTCGACTTGCAGGCCTGCACGCCCTACGCGATCGAGGCGCGTCGGGTCTGGCGGCTGGCGCAGACGCTCGAAAAGCCGTTTCTCCGTCTGGAGACCGACTACTCCACCGGCGACGGCGGCCAGATCGCCACGCGGCTGGAAGCGTTTTTTGAAACGCTCTGACGGTGCACGTTGAATGTATGCATAAAAAGCAGTCCGGATATTGGGAAATTTCCAATATCCGGACTGCTTTTTCTATCGTTGCCTGTGCATCAAATCACAGTGAAACAGATAACCGTAAAATCTACCTGTTACTTGCCCTGATAGGCTCGATACAGGAACGTCACGATCTCCGCGCGGGTGCAGTCCGCGTTGGGGCTAAACGTCGTGTTGGAAGTACCATTCGTCACGTTGTTTGCGACCGCCCAGTTGACGGCGTCGGCGTAGAACGCGTTCGCGGGGATATCCGTGAAGTTCGCGCTGCCGCTCGCGGTGCCCTTGAGCGCGCGATAGAGGAACGTCACGCTCTGGCCGCGGGTGCAGGTCTCGTTCGGCGCGAACATCGTCTCGGTCATGCCCTTCGTGATGCCGTTTTCAACGGCCCAGGCCACGGCCTTGGCGTAGTAGGCGTTCGCGGGAACGTCAGAGAAGCTGCTCACCGTCTTCGGCTCAGGAGAACCGGCGGCGCGCCACAGGAACGTCACGATCTGCGCACGCGTGCAGGACTCGTAGGGGCCAAACATCGTGTCGGACAGGCCATCGGTGACGCCGTTTTCAACGGCCCACTTGACCGCGTCGTAGTAGTAGGCAGAAGTCGAAACGTCGGCGAACTTAACGGTCTCCTCCGGCGTCGGCTCGGGCTCGGGGGTAACAGTGGTAGAACTGCTGTAACGGCGG
>CALAAN010000113.1 GCA_937884915.1 uncultured Oscillibacter sp. | reverse complement strand
GTTTTCCTCGGCGAGGAGACACGCATGACGCGCACGGAGGATATCTCCATCCACGACGATAGCGCGTCCACGCTGCGGGAAAAGAAGCGCTCCGACCTCGAAAACCGCGTAGAGCTCGTCAACAACACGCAAGGCTCTATCCTTGTCAGCATTCACCAGAACAGCCTTCCGTCATCTAAGCGGACGCACGGCGCACAGGTGTTCTACGGCAAAAAAGAGGGAAGTGCCGAGCTTGCGAATACAGTGCAGCTCGCGCTGAACCAGACCGTCAACGCGGGCAACGAGAAAACGGAAAAGGCCATCGACGCGTCGATCTTCCTGATGAAAAACGTCACCGCGCCTGCGATCCTGATCGAGTGCGGATTTTTGAGCAACGAGAGCGAAACAGCGCTCTTGAAAAGCAGTCAACACCAACAAAGATTGGCCGTTGTGATCACATCCGGTCTTTTACAGCAGTATCAGTAAAGCAAAAGAGGTTTACAATATGGCAAAGGCGAAAAGTGTATTTTTCTGCACGGAGTGCGGCAACGAAACGCCCAAGTGGGCGGGCCGCTGCCCGAGCTGCGGCGCGTGGAACACGCTCGTGGAGCAAGCCGTCGGCGACGGCGCGAAGGCGAAGGCGGGCGGCCGCAGCCGCGCGCTGCACGCCAAGGCGCACCCGATTGCAGAGCTCGACACGGCGCAGGAGATCCGTTTTCCCACCGGCATGGGCGAGCTTGACCGCGTGCTCGGCGGGGGCGCTGTGCAGGGTTCACTCGTGCTCGTCGGCGGTGCACCGGGTATCGGCAAATCGACGCTGATGCTTCAAATCTGCGGAAAATTGAGTGAAACCGCCAAAATTCTGTACGTTTCCGGCGAGGAATCGCCGCGCCAGCTCAAGCTGCGCGCCGACCGTCTCGGCGTGCAGTCGGACAACCTGTATGTCCTGTCCGAGACCTGCCTTGGCGACGTGCTGGAGTCCGTCGGGGAGGAAAAGCCAGACGTTTTGATCGTCGACTCCATTCAGACGCTCTATCAGGACTCGCTCGAATCGCCCGCGGGCAGCGTGGCGCAGGTGCGCGCCTGCACGCTGGAACTGATGCAGCTGGCCAAAGGGGAGGGCATCACCGTCTTCGTCATCGGCCATGTCAATAAAGAGGGCTCTATCGCGGGGCCGAAGGTTTTGGAGCACATGGTCGACTGCGTTTTATATTTTGAGGGCGAGGCGCACATGAGCTACCGCATCCTGCGCGCGGCGAAAAACCGCTTCGGCGCGACGAACGAGATCGGCGTGTTCGAAATGCGCAGCGAGGGCCTTGCCGAGGTGCCGAACCCGTCGGAAATGCTGCTCTCAGGCCGCCCGGACGACGCGCCCGGCACGTGCGTGACCTGCGTGATGGAGGGCCAGCGCCCGGTGCTGGCCGAGGTGCAGGCACTGCTCGCGCCCGCGGCGCAGTCGGTCTCGCGGCGGACAAGCAACGGCTTTGACTACAACCGTGCCGCCATGCTGATGGCGGTGCTCGAAAAGCGCGGCACGCTCAAGGTATCCGGCTGTGACGCGTTTTTGAACGTCATCGGCGGACTGAGCGTGGACGAGCCTGCGGCGGACCTGGCCGCCGTGCTGGCGCTCGCGTCGAGCTATCTCGACAAGCCCATCGGGAACCACGTCGCCGCTATCGGCGAAGTGGGCCTGACCGGAGAGCTGCGCAGCGTGAACCATCTTTCCGAGCGGCTCAGCGAAGTACACCGCCTGGGCTTTGAAACGTGCATCATCCCAAAGCAGCGCAAGGATCAGATCCGCGCGCCGCAGGGACTCACGCTGATCGAAGCGCGCAACATCGCCGAAGCGCTGCGCGCCATCGTACAGGCGTAAACGCCGACGCGCCGGCTGCAGCGCAGCATCTACATAATAATATTGATTACATTGCAGCAAAACCGGCAGCGTGAAAACGCTGCCGGAACCAATAGATAGCATCCCACGATCCTGACAATGGAGGTTTTTTGCCGCCAGCCACGCCAAAACGCTCATTTCCGCAAAAAACGTTTTTCCGCCCCCCTCAATTGAACAAAATTTTTATTTTGTTCAATTGAGTATGGACTTCAAAATGCCCCTGCTCTGTCGGCTTCTTTATCTAAAACCGCTTTACAGCGAACCAACAGTATGCGCGCTGTGCATCCGTTCGAACGCTCAATCGCTGCGCAGATTTGCTCTGCGTCGCGTTTGAACTGCCAACAACACTCACAGATCAAAGCTGCTGAATTTTTCTTTGCCGACATACCAACATTTTGAAATTCAATTTTAGAGTGTCTCTCCGTATTATTTTGTTGTAATGAATGAGCTCGCGTGAAAATACGGCTTACTTTATACTATGAACGACTACCGTTTGGAATCGCCGCCGATTTTGCGCGATTTTCTATCCTACCACGAGACCATCAAAGCCCACTCGCAGAAAACGGTCGACGAATATTTCCTCGACCTGCGCAACTTCTTCCGCTATTTGAAGCAGTCGCGCGATCCGTCGCTGCGCGGCCTCCCTCTGGGTGAAATTTCCATCATGGACGTCGATCTCGACTTTGTGAAAAAAGTAACATTGACCGATATCTACGCCTACATGACCTATCTGAGCCGCGACCGCGTGCAGCATCAGAACAGCGATGCGTCCGACTACGGCCTGAATGCCGCGTCCAGGGCGCGAAAAATTGCAACGATCCGCTCTTTTTACAACTATCTGGTCAACAAAGCGCATCTTTTGGACACAAATCCCTGCAAAGACCTCGACTCCCCCAAGATCAAAAAATCGCTGCCGAAGTACCTGACGCTCGACGAGAGCGTGCAGCTTTTGCAGTCTGTCGACGGACAGAACCGCGAGCGCGACTACTGCATCCTGACGATCTTTCTGAACTGCGGACTGCGGATCTCCGAGCTCTGCGGCCTTGACCTGCAGGACATTCAGGACGATGCGCTGCGCGTGCTTGGCAAGGGCAACAAGGTGCGCATCGTCTACTTGAACGACGCCTGCAAGGATGCACTCAAGAGCTACCTTGCCGTCCGCCGCCCCATCTCCGGTCGCGACCACAACGCCCTCTTCCTCTCGTCTCGCAACGAGCGCATCAGCCGCTCGAGCGTCCACGCGCTCGTCAAAAAGCACCTGAGCGCCGCGGGGCTCGCCGCCTCGGAATACTCGTCACACAAGCTGCGCCACACGGCGGCGACGCTGATGCTGCAAAACGGCGTAGACGTCAAGGCCGTGCAGGAGGTGCTCGGCCACGAGCATCTCAATACGACCGAGATCTACACGCACATCGACAACGACGCGCTGCGCGTTGCTGCAAAGGCAAATCCCTTGTCACATGTGAAAATGAAAAAGGGCGAGGAATAAATTGACTTTCCCCCATCCATCCGATATACTAAGGATTTGGTAAAATGTATTTTTCAAGGAGGGTTTCCATGAATACACAAGAGCTTTCCCCCATCTGCCGGCAGGTGCGGCGCGACATCATCACGATGACCGCCAACGCCGGCAGCGGCCACCCCGGCGGTTCGCTGTCCGCGGTGGAGCTGATGACCAGCGTCTTCTTCAACCACAT
>CALAAN010000112.1 GCA_937884915.1 uncultured Oscillibacter sp. | reverse complement strand
ACGTCCGCTGTGGATTACGACTTTTCCACCGGCTTCTGCGTCGCGGGGGAGGACACCGCGGCATTCCTCGAGGATGCGCTCGCGCAGCTGGGACTGACACGCGAAGAGGCGAACGAGTTCATCATCTACTGGCTGCCGCAGATGCAGGACAACGCCTACAACCTCATTTCGTTCCAGCAGGAGACTTACACGGATTCTGCCAAGCTGACGATCGACCCCGCGCCCGATACGCTGCTGCGTGTCTTCATGGCGTGGCAACCGTCGGAGAAGTTTGTTGACCTTCCCGCGCAGGAGCTTTCCGCGCCCGAGCGCACGGGCTTCACGGTCGTGGAGTGGGGCGGCTGCGCGGTGCAGTGATAAGAAAGGAGCGTGGGAGATGAAAAAGAGACGCTGGGCGATCATAGCGTTTGCCGTGATCTTTGCCGCGGCGTATGTTGCGATGGGCTATTGCATTCCGGCCTTTCGCATCAAGCTGGAAGCAGGCGGCTGGACGTATTTTCTCGCCAGCCTGCAGGCGCTCGCGCCGGTGAAGCTGATCTTTTCCACCGTTCTAGCGCTCATCGCGGCGCTGGCCGTGTACAACAGCAGAATGTTCCGGCAATAAAAAAGAGGGCTTGCAAAACAAGCCCTCTTTTTTATGTGATCAACTTTTTACAGATTCTTGCCGAGCTCATAGGCGGCGGTCAGATCCTCTTCGCGAAGGTCGTCCGCCGTATAGCAGCCGCCGACGTTCAGTCTGCCCGCGACCTCCCAGCCGAGGTAGCTCGTCATGAGGTCGTACATCGTGTTCGCCGCCGAGGCGGTCTTCTTGTCAGGATCGGCCATCGCGGTGATGAGCGCGGTCTTCTTTTTGCCCATCAGCGCGGCATTGTTGGCGTAAAAGCGGTCGATGACGGACTTGAGCTGGGCGTTGATGTCGAAATAGTAGATCGGCGAGACGAAGACGACTGCGTCCGCTGCGAGAAGGTGCGGGTTCAGCTCCCTCATATCGTCCACTGCAAACGCGCACTCGCCGGTGCGGTTGCACTTGTCGCAGCCGATGCAGGGGTGCACATTTTTGAACGCCGCGTCAAAGCGGAAGACCTCATGTCCTGCGCTTTCCGCGCCGCGCTGGAACTGATCGGTCAGCGTGGCCGTGGTGCCGTGCTTGTGCGCGCTGCCGGTGATGATGACGATTTTCATATTGTGATCCTCCATCCATG
>CALAAN010000111.1 GCA_937884915.1 uncultured Oscillibacter sp. | reverse complement strand
GAACGCCGCCTGTGCGCCGAGCGCGCCGACAATGGGCAGCAGAAAGCGCAGCGTCGACCCGCTCTCGCCGCAGTAGAGGTCGCAGCGCCCCTCGGGTACCTTTTTGATCGGAGAGACGAGGAAGCCCGTCTCTGTTTCTTCCATTTTCGCGCCGAGCGCACTCAAGCACTTGGCCGTGGCCGCGATGTCAGCAGAGATGCCGTCGCAGACGACCTCGGTCTTTTCTTCACCGAGCGCCGCGCAGATCAGCAGCCGGTGCGCCTGCGATTTAGATGCCGGGATGCGCACACAGCCCGTGCGCGCGCCGGGTGTGATAGTTCTTTTCATCGGATGCCACCGTCCTGCATCCAGTCGCGCAGCGCTTCGACAGGAATCGTCTCCATGCGCACCTGACCGATCTTTTCCGGCACGATGAGGTGCATCTTGCCGCCGGAGATCTTCTTGTCGACGAGCTCCGCTTCATAGAGCTTGTCGAGCGGATATCCCGTCTCGGTCGGCAGGCCGTAGCGGTGCAGGATATCGAGCAGGCGCGTCAGCGTCTCTTCGCCGCAGATGCCGCGCTTGACCGCCGCGCGCGTGACCGTCGCCATGCCGATGGCGACCGCCTCGCCGTGCAGGAGCGAAAAGTCGCTGCACTGCTCCACCGCGTGGCCGAAGGTGTGGCCTAAGTTCAGCGTGCGGCGGCGGCCGAGGTCGTACTCGTCCGCGCCGACAATGTCGCGCTTCATCTGGACGCAGACCTCGATGACGTGCTCGTACTGCTCGCGCACGGGCGTTTCGTAAAGCTCTTCAAAGAACGCGGCGTTGCCAAGCATCGAATACTTGATGATCTCAGCGCAGCCGCAGCGGTACTGCTCCTCGGGCAGCGTTTCGAGTGTGTCGGGGTCGCAGATCACGATGCAGGGCTGGTAGAAGCTGCCCGCCTGGTTCTTGCCCGTGGGCAGGTCGACGGCGGTCTTGCCACCGACGGACGAATCCACCGCGGCGAGCAGCGTCGTCGGGATCTGGGCAAAGCCCATGCCGCGCTGATACGTCGCCGCGGCAAATCCCGCAAGGTCTCCCACCACGCCGCCGCCGAGCGCAACGACCACATCGCTGCGGCTGAAGCGGTGCTCGCCGAGGAAGTGCAGCGCATCGGCGTAGGTCGAGAGGTTCTTGCTCCCCTCGCCCGCGGGGAAGACAAACGAGTGCACGCGGTAGCCCGCCCTTTCAAGGGCCTTGACCGTGCGCTCGCCGTAGAGCGCGTAGACCGTGTCGTCCGATACGATGGCAGCCATGCCCGGGGCGCTGACCTGCGCCAGCAGCTCGCCCGCGCGGTCGAGCAGTCCGCACTCTACCAGCACGTCGTATTCGCGCGAGGCCTTGATATGGATGCTTCGCATCAGCCGTCCACCTCTTCCTTTCTTCTCTTGCCCTCGTCCAGAAGACGGACAAGGGGCTCTTCGTCGTCATGTTCCATGGCGGTCTTATACTCGCTCAGATGCTCGATGTAGCAGTCGATCTCCTTGAGCAGGAATTCCTTGTTTTCCATAAAGAGCTCCGCCCACATGTGCGGTGCGAGCCAAGCAACACGCGTCATGTCCTTGTAGCTGCCGGCGGAAAAGCCCTTGTGCTTTTTTGCCGTGGGGCTCTTGATGTAGGCGTTGGACGCCACGTGCGCCAGCTGCGAGGTGAAAGCGATCATCTCGTCGTGCTGCTCGGCGGTCGTGACGGAGTAGCTGCCAAAGCCCACCGGCGAGAGCAGGTCCTTCACATGGCTGAGTAACTCAATGTCGTCAAAGCGCGGCGGCACGAGCACCATCGGCGCACCCACGAAGAGGTTCGCCTTGGCGTACTTGAAGCCCGAAAACTGCGTGCCCGCCATCGGATGTCCGCCGAGGTACGTGAGGCCGTACTGCTCGGCGATTGGGAAGCACGCCGCGCAGACCTTGCGCTTGGTGCCGCAGCAGTCGATGACGACCGTGTGCTTGTCGATTTTTGCCGCGTGATTTCTGAGCCATTCGACCGCCGCCGCGGGGCGGACGGCCAGCAGGATGACGTCGCACTCTGCCATCGTCTCGTCCGTCAGCGCTTCGTCCACCGCGCCGCTGATGACGGCAAACGACAAAACGTCGCGGTCGATGTCGTGGGCGAGCACGCGCTCACCCGCCTCGTGATACGCCTTGGCGAGCGAACCGCCGATCAGGCC
>CALAAN010000110.1 GCA_937884915.1 uncultured Oscillibacter sp. | reverse complement strand
GGTCCGATTTGTTGAGGCCGTTCATCTTGTCATCCAGCACGCCAAAGCCCGTGGGGAGGCCCGGCAGCGTCTTGCCGCCGTTGGCGCTCAGCTCGCTCAAATGGTCGAGAACGCCCTGCAAAACAACGCCGATGCTCGCCATGCTCTGCGCGCTGCGCCCGCGGCGCACGGCGTAAATTTTCTGCTCCGCCGCGTCGAGCACGCTGGACGCGCCGCCCGTGCCGTCCTGCACCATGGTGGAAATTTCCCCCGCCACGGTGTAGAGCGCGCGCAGCAACGCCTTGTCGCGTACGATGCCGACGTATTCCATCACGTTCGCGCTCGTGGGCGTCACGTCCATCAGCTGGGCGAGGTACGGGCGCGTCGTGCTTTCCTCGTAGGTGCCGTTTTTCTCCATCTCACCCGCGACGGTCACGCCGTCGATGGGCTTGGAGTAGACGAACATGGAGTAGATCGTCTCGAAGATCTCGCGGTTCTGCTTTAAGTAGAAATCATCGGGGCGGAGCTGCTCCATCACGTCCTTGACGCAGTTTGCGTCGATGAGCATCGAGCCGAGCACCGACTGCTCGGCTTCGAGCGAATGAGGCATCTGCCGGTAGAAGATATCTTCCACGAGAAGACCTCCTTATTGCGTAATCTTGCGCCTTACTCCTCGCTCACGCTGACAGAGAACTTGGCGCTCACTTCATAGCCGAGCTTGGCCTTGACCTCGTAGGTGCCGAAGGCCTTGATGGGCTCGTCGAGCACGATCTTCTGCTTGGGCACGTCGAGCTGGTACTGGCTCGCGAGGCCCTCGGAAATTTCCTTGCTCGTGATGGCGCCGAAGAGCTTGCCCTCCTTGCCGCCCTTGGCTGTGAGCTTGACGGTCACGTTCTTGAGCTTGCCGCCCATTTCGACGGCGGCCTGACGGTTCGCGGCCTCCTCGGCGCGGCGGGCCTTTTCCTTTAAGTTCATGGTGTTGATGGCGTCAGCCGTGGCGAGCACGGCGAGCTTGCGGGGCAGCAGGAAGTTTCTCGCGTAGCCCTCGGCTGCGTCGATGAGCTGGCCCTTTTTGCCCTGACCTCTCACATCCTGCGTTAAAATGACTTTCATATCTGTTTCCTCCTTGTGGGGTAGTTTACATTGTGGGGGAAGAGCGTCACTCTTCCATATATTCGTCGATGGCGGCGAGCAGACGTTCGCGCACCTCGTCCACGGTGGCGTCGTTTACCTGGCCGCCCGCGGTGGTCGAGTTGCCGCCGCCGCCGAGCTTTTCCATGATGAACTGCACGTTGATCTCGCCGAGCGAGCGCGCGGACAGGTTCACGCCCGTGCCGTGCTTGTAAAGCACGACCGAGGCATGGATGCCCGAGAGCGTCAAAAGCTCGTCGGCCGCCTTGGCGGCGGTCACGCGGTCGATCTCCTTTTCGACCGCGGCCACGGCGATGTCGCCGTGCACGAGCTCGGCGTGGCGGATGATGTCGTAGCGCTCGATCATGCCGGCCAAATCGCTCTGGAAGAGGCGCTGTACGCCCGACGTGTCCGCGCCTGCGCGGCGCAAGAACGCGGCGGCCTCAAACGTGCGCCCGCCGGTGCGCATTGTGAAGTTCTTCGTGTCGAGCACGATGCCCGCGAGCAGCGCCTCGGATTCCGCGCGAAGTAGATCGGTCGGGTCGGCAAGGTATTGCAAAAGCTCCGTCACAAGCTCGGAAGCGCTCGAGGCGTAGGGCTCGTGGAAGTTGAGCGCGGCGGATTCAATGTAATTTGCGGCCCGTCTGTGGTGGTCGATGACCGCCACGCGGTTGCATGCGTCGAGCAGCTGCTCGGATTCGACAAGGTCGGGGCGGTTCGTGTCCACGACGACAAGCAGCGCGCCCGGCTGGGCAGAGATGAACGCGTCGTTGCCGGAGATAAAGGCGTCCTTGTATTCCGGCAGGGCTGCGAGCTTGGCGAGCAGCGGCTTTGCGACGTTGTCCTCCATGTCGATGACGATCTGCGCCTTTTTGCCGCGCTTGCGCGCGATGCAGCAGATGCCCGCCGCCGCGCCGACCACGTCCATGTCCGCGTGCGCGTGGCCCATGACGAAGATCTGGCCCGCGTCGGAGATGAGCTCGCCGAGGGCGTTGGCCATCACGCGGGATTTGACCTTCGTGCGCTTTTCGGGGGACTTGGCTTTGCCGCCGTAAAATTCAAAGTCGAGGCGGTTGCGCACGACGACCTGATCGCCGCCGCGCGAGAGCGCCATTTCGATCGAGAGCATGGCGTTCTGATAGAGCGTTTCGTAGTCGTCCACGTCCTTGCCCACGCCAATCGAGAGCGTCGCGGCGACGCCGTCCTCGGTGACGACGCTTCGCACCGCGTCGAGGACGGAGAATTTCCCCTCGAGCAGCTTCTGATACTCCTGCTCGGTCGTGACGAGCACATAGCGGTTGCGGTCGAATTTGCGCAGCAGGCTGTGCGAATCCTTGAGCCACGCGCTGATCTTTTCGTCGATGGCGGCGAGCACCGCGCTGCGCGACGCCTCACTGCCGGCCTTCATCAGCTCTTCGTAGTTGTCGATCACGATGACCGAGACGATGGGGCGGCGGCTCTCGTTCTCCTCGCGCAGCGAGTCCTGTTCGGTCACGTCCGTCCAGTAGGTCGTTGCAAGCAGGCCCTGCCGGCCGTGGCGGGCGGAGGGATGGCTCAGATTGCCAAACACGCGGAAGTGGCGCTCGCCGATCATCACGGTTTCGGGACACTCGCTCTTGCCCTCGAGCAGCCAGTGGGTCGGGAAGTCGGGCAGAATATCGTCGATGCGGTTGTCAAAGATATCCTCGCGCACGCCGGTGAGCTGCATGAAACTGTCGTTGCTCCATAAGATCTCCTGCGTGTCGGGGCGGAAGACCATCATCGCGAACGGGGCCGAGAGCATCGAGGCCTTGTCGGCGGTGGTCATGTCGTCGGTCACATCGTCGATGTACTGGCGGATGCCCTCGCGGCGCTTCTGCGCCGTGTGGCGGAAGTACCACCAGAGAAACGCCATCGCCGCAGCCTCGCAGATCGCGAGCGGGATGCTCACGCGCACCGTGACGGCGGCAAAGAGAAAGCCGACAAGAAAGTAGAGCCGGAAGCTGGGGTCTACCAGTTTGCTGATCTTTTTGTTCCGCATAATGAAGCTGCCCTCCCGTTTATGATCGACATTACTGCGGCAAACCGCGGGAATAATCCATTTCATTATAGCACGGCGGGGCGGGCGGATACAATATCAATATTTTATTTTTCGGCGTCGACAAAAAATGTGGTATACTTTTGGTGGAAAACGTGCTATACTATCCCGTAACAGCGGATGGCCGCGCGGGAAAAATGCGCGCAAGAGCCTCCGCGGCAACGGGTTTTGACCGCATTTTGCGGTTTTCATAGAAAGTCCATAGAGATCCAAAAGGCGCCGCAGGTGCGATCGCTTCGTGAAGCAGGGCGAAGTGAGAGCACGGACGTCTCCAATGCTTTGCGCTTTTTGGTCCGGACGCACATGACAAAATCAAAACAAATCTATCGTTTTTGCAACGAACGAATCAAAAGGAGTTGATCCAGCATTGGCTGAACAGTTAAAAATCATCCCTCTCGGCGGTCTCAATGAGATTGGCAAGAATATGACCGTTTACGAATACGGCGGCGAGATCATCGTGGTCGACTGCGGCATGGCCTTCCCCGGCGACGACATGTACGGCATCGACTGCGTCATCCCCGACGTGAGCTATCTTGTCAAGCACAAGAACCGCATCCGCGGCATGTTCATCACCCACGGGCACGAGGACCACATCGGCGCCGTGCCCTACATCCTCAAAAAGGTGAATATTCCCATCTACTGCACGCGCCTGACCGCAGGCCTTATCCGATTGAAGCTCGAAGAGCACGGCCTGCTCAAATCGACGAAGATCGTCACGGTGGAAAGCGGCATGACCGTCAAGGCCGGCAAGTTCAGCGTGGAGTTCATTCACGTGAACCACTCCATCGCGGACTCTGTCGCGTTCGCCATCCACACGGGACTCGGCACCGTCGTTCACACGGGCGACTTCAAGATCGACTCGACGCCCATCGACGGCGAGGTCATCGACCTTGCCCGCTTTGGCGAACTCGGCAAGCAGGGCGTTCTGGCGCTGCTGGCGGATTCGACGAACGTCGAGCGCCCGGGCTACACGATGAGTGAGCGCACGGTGGGCCGCACCTTCAACCGCCTGTTCCAGGGCTGCAAGCAGCGCATCATCGTCACGACGTTCGCCTCGAACGTCCACCGCATCCAGCAGATCATGGACGCCGCGGCGGAGTGCGGGCGCAAGGTCGCCGTCACGGGCCGCAGCATGGAAAACGTCACAAAGGTCGCCATGGATCTAGGCTACATGAAGCCGCCGAAAAACACCGTGGTCGACATCAACAAGATCAAGTCCATGCCGCTTGAAAAGCAGGTCATCGTCACCACCGGCTCGCAGGGCGAGGAGATGTCCGCCCTGTACCGCATGGCGTTCTCACAGCACAAGCAGATCGAGGTCGGCCCCGGCGACCGTGTCATCATCTCGGCAAGCGCCATCCCCGGCAACGAAAATACCGTTTCGCGCGTCATCAACGAGCTGTTCCGCAAGGGCGTTGAGGTCATCTACGACCGCGCGGATATGCTGCACGTCTCGGGCCACGCATGCCAGGAAGAGCTCAAGATCATCCACGCGCTGACAAAGCCTAAGTACTTCATCCCCGTGCACGGCGAGCAGCGTATGCTTCAGCTGCACAAGGACCTGGCCCTCCAGATGGGCATGGACCGCAAGAACATTGTGATCTGCGACAACGGCGACGCCGTCGAGATCGGCGCGCGCTCGATGAAGTGCGTGCCCGGCTACGCGCCCGCGGGCGAAGTGTTTGTCGACGGCTACGGCGTCGGCGACGTCGGCGCGGTGGTGCTGCGTGACCGCAAGCATCTGGCAGAGGACGGTATGGTCGTCGTCGTGCTGCCGATCTCCGCGCAGAACGGCGACCTTCTCGCCGAGCCGGAGATCATCACGCGCGGCTTTATCTACGTCAAGGATTCAGAGGAGTTGCTGCAAGATTTGCGGAACCTTACGATGTCCACGGCGGAGGCCTGCCGCGGCAAGCGCGGGCGCGACCTGAACGAGCTCAAGGGCGCGATCCGCAGCGCGGTGAGCAACTACCTCTTCAAGGCGACGAAGAGAAGCCCGATGGTGCTGCCAGTCATAACAAAACTTTAAAAAAGAGGCACGGTTTACCGTGCCTCTTTTTTAAGTGGGGATGCACTTCGCTTCGTGCCTTGCCGCCCGAAGGGCGGCTGCGACACGCGCGAAGCGAGAAGAGTAAATTCCGACGCGCATGTCGTCGGAATTTACGATTCAAATTTATTTCGCGTCAGATCGGAAGAG
>CALAAN010000109.1 GCA_937884915.1 uncultured Oscillibacter sp. | reverse complement strand
GCTCTTCATCCGCCGCAGCCTGCCCGAGCGCGAGGCGACGGAGCTTCTCGGCAAGATCAGCGTCGGCATGTGGCTGCGCGTCAGCGGCCGCATGGAGCTCTCCTACGACGGCAAGGACATGCAGCTCAACCCGCAGGACATCATGCAGATCGACCACGCCGAGCGCATGGACACGGCGGAAGAAAAGCGCGTCGAGCTGCACTTACATACGCGTATGTCCAACATGGACGCGCTGACCGACACCGCAACGGTCGTCAAGCGCGCGATCAAGTGGGGGATGCCCGCCATCGCGATCACGGACCACGGCGTGGCGCAGAGCTTCCCAGATGCCTGGCACACCGGCGAGGGTAAAATAAAACTACTTTACGGATGCGAGGGCTATTTTCTCAACAACATCGACGACCGCATCTGCGTACACGGCCCGCAGGACGGCGATTTTTCGACCGAGATCTGCTGCTTCGACATCGAAACGACCGGTTTGAAGGTTGCGCACGACGCTATCACCGAGATCGGCGCGGTCATCCTCAAAGACGGCGAGATCGTCGACACATTTCAGACCTTCGTTGACCCCGAGCGCCGCTTATCGCCCGAGATCATCGGCCTGACCGGCATCACGGACGACATGCTGCGCGGCGCGCCAAAATTGGAAGACGCTCTGCACGCGTTCCTTGATTTTGCGGGCGATCGCCCGCTCGCCGCGCACAACGCGGAGTTTGATATCAGCTTCATCCGCGCGGGCTGCAAAAAGTGCGGCATCCCGTTCGACCCAACGTATCTCGACTCGCTGATTTTCGCGCAGAATCTCCTGCCGGAGCTCGGCAAGTACAAGCTCGACATCGTGGCCGATCACTTGCAGCTCCCACAGTTCAACCACCACCGCGCGTCCGACGATGCGGTGCCGGTCGCACAGATGCTCGCGAAGTTCTTCGTCATGCTCGAAGAGCGCGGCGTCACGCGCCTCCAGCAGATCAACGACGAAATGACGAAGCTCCGCCCGCTCGGCGCAAAGCGCAGCCGTTTCCCGAAGCATATCATTCTGATCGCTAAGAACAAGGTGGGCCTTAAAAATCTCTACCAGCTTATCTCGGCGTCGAACCTCAAATACTTCAAGCGCGTACCGATCATTCCGAAAAGCGAACTTATCGCGCACCGCGATGGCTTGATCATCGGCTCTGCCTGCGAGGCGGGTGAGCTGTTCCGCGCCATCGTCGATCACAAGGACTGGAACGAGCTCAAGCGCATCGCCTCGTTCTACGATTATCTCGAAATTCAGCCGCTCGGCAACAACCGCTTCATGGTGCGCGACGGCACAGTGCGCGACGACGAGGATTTGAAGGACTTCAACCGCACCGTTGTCCGCTTAGGTGAAGAGCTCGGCAAGCCCGTCTGCGCGACGGGCGACGTGCACTTTCTCGACCCCGAGGACGAGATCTACCGCCACATCCTGCTCGCGTCGAAGAAATTTGCCGACGCGAACGAGCCCGTCCCGCTCTACTTCCGCACGACGGATGAAATGCTCAAGGAATTCGACTATCTCGGCAAGGAGAAGGCCTACGAGGTCGTCGTGACGAACACCCGCGCCATCGCCGAGCAGGTGGAGGACATCGAGCTTCTGCCCAAGGGCAAGCTGTTCCCGCCGCGCCTCGAGAATTCGGAGGAAGACCTCAACCGTATGGTGTGGGGGAAAGCGCATGAGCTTTACGGCGACGATCTGCCGCAGCTCATCGTCGACCGGCTGAACGTCGAGCTCGGCAGCATTCTGGGCAAGTACGACGTCGTTTACATGTCGGCGCAGAAGCTCGTGCAGCGCTCGCTCGAGTGCGGCTACCTCGTCGGCTCGCGAGGGTCGGTCGGTTCGTCGCTCGTGGCGTACATGGCCGGCATCACCGAGGTCAACGCCCTCCCGCCGCACTACCGCTGCCCGAAGTGCCGAAACGTCGAGTTCCACGGCGGCGAATACGGCTGCGGCGCGGACATGCCGGACAAGATGTGTCCCGTCTGCGGCACGAAGTACGTCAAGGACGGCTTCGACATCCCGTTTGAAACGTTCCTCGGCTACGGCGGCGGCAAGGTGCCGGATATCGACCTGAACTTCTCGGGCGAATATCAGGCGCGCGCCCATGCGCACGCGGTCGAGATGTTTGGCAAAACGCAGGTGTTCCGCGCGGGCACGATCGGTACGCTCGCGGAGAAGACGGCCTACGGCTTTGTCAAAAAATACCTCGAGGAGAACGGCATCGCCGCGGGCAACGCTGAGATCGACCGCCTGACGGCGGGCTGCGTCGGCGTACGCCGCACGACAGGTCAGCACCCCGGCGGCCTCGTCGTCGTGCCGGACGACATGGATATCGAGGATTTCTGCCCCGTGCAGCACCCCGCGGACGACCCCGACAGCGACACGATCACCACGCATTTTGAATATCACTGCATGGAGGACAACCTCTTAAAGCTCGATATGCTCGGCCACGATGACCCGACGATGATCCGCATGCTCGAAAATCTGACGGGCGTGAACGCCCGCGCCATCCCGCTCGACGACCCCGACACGATGTCGATCTTCATCTCGTCCAAGGTGCTCGGATACGAGAATGACGAGGTACTCGGCCCGACGGGCGCCGTCGCGATCCCAGAGTTCAACACGCGCTTCACGCGCCAGATGCTCGTCGACACGCAGCCGAAGGACTTCAACACGCTGCTGCGCCTTTCCGGCTTCTCCCACGGCACGGACGTGTGGCTCGGCAACGCGAAGGATCTGATCGTCAGCGGCACAGCGAGTGTTCTGGAGACTGTTGGCTGCCGCGACGATATCATGCTCTACCTCATTTCGATGGGCCTTGACCCGAAGATGAGCTTCAAGACGATGGAGGCCGTCCGAAAGGGCAAGGTCAAAGCCGGCAAGGCAGGGGACTGGCCGATGTGGGTCGAGGAGATGCGCAAGCACGACGTGCCGGAGTGGTACATCGAATCGCTCGCGAAGATCGGCTACCTCTTCCCGAAAGCGCACGCGGTCGCATACGTCATGATTGCGTTCCGCATCGC
>CALAAN010000108.1 GCA_937884915.1 uncultured Oscillibacter sp. | reverse complement strand
CCCCCTGCCTTTCTCTTGGGGGATTCAAAGGGGGAGGTTCTCTTTTGAAAGAGAACCTCCCCCTTTGCTCCGTGCAGCGCCACCGGCGCTGCCCTCCCCCCTGCATAACATGCAGAAAATCAAAAAGCGACGGCTTTTTTCAGCCGTCACTTCTCTATTCGCATTACTGCAAAACCTTTTTATTGCCGTGAGTGGCCTTCATGCGCAGTTCCTTGTTGAGGATCGTCTTGCGGATGCGCAGATTCTTCGGCGTAACCTCAAGCAGCTCGTCGTCAGCGAGGAACTCAAGGCACTGCTCCAGGCTCATCTGCTTGGGCGGGACGAGGCGCAGCGCGTCGTCCGAGCCGGAAGCGCGCATGTTCGTCAGCTGCTTCTTCTTGCAGACGTTGACCGTGATGTCCTCCTGCTTGGGAGACTGGCCGACGACCATGCCCTCGTACACATCGACGCCCGCGCCGATGAACAGCACGCCGCGCTCCTGCGCGTTGAAGAGGCCATAGGTGATAGACGTGCCGGTCTCGGATGCGACGAGAGAGCCGGTGTTGCGGCGGGCGAGCTCGCCCTTGTACGGCGCGTAGGAGTCAAACACGCTCGCCATGATGCCCTCGCCCTTGGTGTCGGTCAGGAATTCGTTGCGGTAGCCGAACAGGCCGCGCGCGGGGATCAGGAATTCGAGCTTCATGCGGTTGCCGATCGGCGTCATCTCGGCGAGGTCGCCCTTGCGGGAACCGAGCTTCTCGATGACCGCGCCGACATAGTCCTGCGGCACGTCCACCACCAGGCGCTCGATAGGCTCGCACTTCTTGCCGTCGATCATCTGATACAGCACGCGCGGGGGCGAGACCTGGAACTCATAGCCTTCGCGGCGCATGGTCTCAATGAGGATGGACAGCGACATTTCGCCGCGGCCCGCGACGTTGAAGGCGTCCATCGAGCCCTCAAGCTCGGTGACGCGGAGCGACACGTCCTTGAGCGTTTCGCGGAAGAGGCGGTCGCGCAGCTGGCGGGATGTGACGAACTTGCCCTCGCGTCCGGCGTAGGGCGAATCGTTGATGGAGAAGGTCATCTCCATCGTGGGAGCCGAGATCTTGACGAACGGCAGCGGCTCGACGCATTCGGGCGCACAGATCGTATCGCCGATCGTAATATCACCGATACCGGACAGGCAGATGATGTTGCCCGCGGTGGACTCGGTGACGGGGTTTTTGGCAAGGCCCTCAAACTCGTACATGGAGACGGCCTTGGCCTTCTTCGGCGCGGCGTCGGGGTCGTGGTAGTTGCAGACCATGATCTCCTGATTCTGCTTGAGCGTGCCGCGCTCGATGCGGCCGATGGCCATGCGGCCGACATACTCGTTGTAGTCGATGGCGGAGACGAGCATCTGGAACGGCGCGTCCACATCGGCCTCCGGCGCGGGGATATACTCAAGGATCGTGTCGAACAGCGGCTTTAAATCCGTACCGGCCACATCGGGCGAATAGGACGCCGTGCCGTTGCGCCCCGAGCAGAACAGCATCGGGGAGTCGAGCTGCTCGGGCGTCGCGTCGAGATCCATCAGAAGCTCAAGCACCTCGTCCACGACCTCGTGGATGCGCTGGTCGGGGCGGTCGATCTTGTTGATGACGACGATGACGCGGTGACCCAGCTCCAGCGCGCGGGAGAGGACGAAGCGCGTCTGCGGCATGGGGCCCTCAGCGGCGTCGACGAGCAGGATGACGCCGTTGACCATCTTGAGGATACGCTCGACCTCGCCGCCGAAGTCGGCATGACCCGGGGTGTCGACAATGTTGATCTTGGTGTCGCCGTAGCGGATGGCGGTGTTTTTGGCGAGGATCGTGATGCCGCGCTCACGCTCGAGGTCGTTCGAGTCCATAACGCGGTCGACGACCTCCTGATTTTCGCGGTACACGCCGCCCTGCTTGAGCATTTCGTCGACAAGGGTGGTCTTGCCGTGGTCGACGTGGGCGATGATGGCTACATTGCGAAGTTTTTCATTCTGCATAGGTGATCTCTCCTTCCTGCCGCTGGGCAGGGATATCAAATCGTAAGTCTTTAACTGTAATAGTATATTCTGCCGCTTCGTCATTTGCAAGATTTTTTGTAACTTTTTTTGTGTCTTTTGCAGAAAACCTGCGCAGAAAAGCGCCTGACCGCGCTTTTGATGCGGTCAGGCGCTTTATTTTTAACCAAGGAGCTCGGAAAGCTCGTCGATCAGCTCGCCGAACAGCGACAGCGCGTCGTTGACGGGCGCGCTCGTGCGCATGTCGACGCCCATGTCGCGCAGCAGCTCGACCGGCTCTTTCGAGCAGCCGCCGGAGAGGAACTTTTTATAGTCTCTGACGGCGCTCTCACCCTCGCGCAGGATGCGGTTGGCAATGGCGACGGCGGCGGAGAAGCTCGTCGCGTACTGGAAAACATAGTAATTGTAGTAGAAGTGCGGGATGCGCGTCCACTCGAGCGCGATCTCGTCGTCGGAAACCATGTCGGGGCCGAAGTAGAGCTTGTTGAGCGCTAAATATTTCTCGCTCAGTGCGTCGGCGGTCAGCGCCTCGCCGCTCTCGGCCATCCTGCCCATTTGAAGCTCGAACTCGGCGAACATCGTCTGGCGGTACAGCGTGCCCTTGAACTGGTCGAGGAAGTGGTTGATGAGATACGCGCGCTGCCTGCGGTCGTCGGTCTTGCCGAGAAGATGGCGCATCAGAAGAATTTCGTTGCAGGTCGAGGCGACCTCGGCGACGAAAATGACGTACTCCGCCGTGTTCACCGGCTGGTACTTGCACGAGTGCCAGGTGTGCATGGCGTGGCCCATCTCGTGGACGAGGGTAAACATGCTGTCGAGGTTGTCCTTGTGGTTGAGCAACACGTAGGGGTGGGGCCAGCCGCTGCCGGTGCAGTAGGCACCGCCGCGCTTGCCGGTGTTCTCATATACGTCGAGCCAGCGGTTATTGAAGGCCTCTTCGAGCACGTCCGTATAGTCCTTGCCGAGCACCGCGAGCGCTTCAAGCGCGGTCTTCTTGGCCTCTTCGAAGGAAACTTCAACATCCGCGTCGGCGACGATCGGGGTGTAGACGTCGTACATGTGCAGCTCGTCGACGCCCAAAATCTTCTTGCGCAGCTCGACATAGCGGTACATCTTGTCGAGGTTGCCGTGCACCGCGTCGATGAGATTCGTGTAGACCTTGACCGGCACCTCGGTCACGTCGAGGGACGCCTCGAGCGTCGAATTGTAATGACGTGCGTCGGCGAAGAACTTGAGTTGCTTGAACTGCGCGTCCAGCGTGGAAGCGTAGGTATTGCGGAACTCACCCGCGCGCTTGTAGTAGGCCTTGAAAGCGTTTTCGCGCAGCGTGCGGTCGGCGCTCATCAGCATCGGGACGAACGTGCCGTCCGTCAGCGTGTGGATCTCGCCCTTTGCGTCCGTCACGTCGGGATAGCGCATGTCGGCGTTGTGGAACATGCTGAACGTGCGGTCGGGGCACTCGCTGATCTCGCCCGCAGCAGCAAGAATTTTTTCACACTCGGGAGAGAGGATGTGCGCCTTGCGGCGGCGCAGCTTGTCGATATTGCGGCGATAGGTCTCGAGCTTCGGCTCCTCGGCGTAGAAGCGCGCAAGCGTCTCGTCGGGGATCGCCATGATCTCGCTCGCTTCAAAAGAGCCCGCGCTGTTCAGCGCGACCGCCGTGGAAAACGCCTTGCTGCGCATACCCTGATAGAAGGAATTGCCCACGTCCTGGTCGCTGCGGC
>CALAAN010000107.1 GCA_937884915.1 uncultured Oscillibacter sp. | reverse complement strand
CTTACTCGGTCTCTGGCGAGGGCACGCAGTATGCGTACTATAAGGCCGGCAATAGCAAGGTAAAGAATCGCAGTGGGTCTGCGTACTACTGGTGGGAGCGTTCTCCTTATGCGAGCAGCTCTACCAGCTTCTGTATTGTCAACAGCAGCGGCAACGCCCTCAGCGGCTACGCCAGCAGCTCGCTTGGCGTGGCCTTCGGCTTCTGTGTTTAATCTGTAATCTACAAATATCTGCGGCCCGTCAGGGCCGCGGAAAGGAAAGTGCTTATGTCAGTCTACAAATCCAAACGCGGCGCCAGCTCTGCGCAGTTCGTTGAGACCGCAAGAAAGCTGCAAGTCCATACCCTCGAGCAATGTCTCAAGGTTCCGAAGAGGTACACCTTCTACCTGACGCAGAAGATCATGGACCATGCAAGCGCCGTCTACGATGAGGTGACGATGGCAAACAGCATTTTCCCGATCAACCAGCATGAGGCCCAGCTCCGGCGAGATCACTTGATCGCGGCAAACGCTAAACTTCAAGCCCTCGATCGGCAACTGGGCCTTCTTGCGGGCGTCCTCTGGAAGAATCCCGAAAACTTCAAAGGCTTTGACAATGCCTTCACAGTTTGGGGCGAGCTTATCATCGAGGAGGCCAAACTCATTTCCGGTATCAGACGCTCAGATCGCGCCCGATATAAGAATCTTCCTGAATAACTGGGTCAAGTCCTGCATTGTTGCCCTGTCTGCGAACAACTGGTGGGAGCGTTCTCCTAATGCGAGCAACTCTACCAACTTCTGTAATGTCAACAGCAACGGCAACGCCAACAACAACAACGCCAGCAACTCGAATGGCGTGGCCTTCGGATTCCGTTTATTTCCTGGTGAGACCGAGTAACTCTCTTTAGAGCGAAAGCAGGACCGATACGGAAGGAGGACTTGCTTCCCTGGCCGTCGGGCCAAAAACACTCCGTCGATGCGGCCGTCTGGACGCTGCTTGCATGGCTCGGGAGCGCGCGGGTACCGAGTTTCATGGACGGCGCCGCTATGCAGTTACAGCACACGCGCTTAGTTACACCACTGTACGAAGGAGACAATTTTATCTATGACAAGTGAAGAGCGGCATGAACTCAGGTACCAACGCCGCTGTCAGAGAAGGCAGGCCAAAAGGCTCGCGCGCAGCATTGCTTGCGGCAGCTTTGAGGAGGCCTTTTCTTTTAGCAATCTATTTCAGGCAGGACAAACCTGCTGTAAAAATGTCAACTGGAAATGCTCGACGCAGCGCTACCGGATGAACATCATCTCGAACACCGCAAAGACCCATGCGCAGTTGATGGCCGGAACGTATAAAAGCCGAGGCTTTTACGAGTTTGACATTTATGATCGAGGGAAATGGCGCCATATTCGCAGCGTCCATATCACAGAGCGCGCCGTTCAGAGAAATCTCTGCGACCAGGTTATCACAAAGGTTTTTCAGCCCGCATTTATCTACGACAACGCCGCAAGCATCAAGGGCAAGGGCATTGACTTTGCAATGGACCGTCTCAACTGCCACTTGCAGCGGCATTTCCGCAAGCACGGTCTCACAGGCGGTATTCTCGTCTTCGACTTCAAGGACTACTTCGGCTCGGCGCAACACTGGACCGTCAAAAACGAGCTCGCTCGCCGTGTCCACGACCCGAGGATCAGAAAGCTCGCAAATGACTTCCTCGAGAACTTTGGCCCAGTCGGGTACGGTCTCGGCAGTCAAATCTCGCAAAACGCGGCGCTCATGCTTCCGAACAAGCTCGATCACATTATCAAAGAAGAGCTTCAAATCAAGGGCTATGGCCGCTATATGGACGACGGCTATTTGATTCACGAGGATATTCACTATTTAGAGTATTGCCTCGAACGAATCAAAGAGGTCTGCGCCGAGCTGGGGATCACGCTCAACCTGCGCAAGACCAAAATCCGCCCGATCATGCGCGGCGTCGTATTCCTCAAAACGAAGTTCATCTTAACGGAGACCGGCCGAGTCCTTCGCAAAATGAGTCGTGCTTCCATGCGTGCTATGAAGAGAAAGCTCTTCAAGTTCCGCAAGTGGTACGAGGCCGGCGAGTTCTCGCTTGAGGATATTCGCACCGCCTATGACAGCTTCAAGGGACACATGAGCCGAGGCGACAGCTTCAAGGCCGTCGCGCGTATCGATCTATTTTTCAAGCATCTCTTCGGATTCCACCCGAACGACAAAACGAAATGGAGGGCAACTAATGTACCGAATCGTAAAAGATGGGACTACTCTGGGGCTGACCGAGCAACCGAACTTTGTCGAGCCGCTTGAGAACGGCTCCTGGGGACTCTGTGGCGAGTCCAGGGCTCACGGTATCGCCTGGGAAGGTAAAGTGTATGGCCTTGAGGGGAAGTCCACCACGGACGACCTGGAGCTCGTTACGCTTGCCTTCGTGGACGCGGGCGCGCTCGCAGTCGAGGCGACCGCCGTGCAGTCGATTCTCTTTGTGAACGCGGCTGAGGCCGGTGAGGTCGACGACGTGACCGCAGGCGAGCACGCTGAGCTCTTCCCCGAGTGGTCTTTCCCCGTCGCCTATAAGGCCGGCAACATTCGCCGCCGCAATGGACAGCTTTATCGCTGCTTGAAAGATCACACCTCTCAGGAGACCTGGACGCCTGAGGATGCGAGCAGCCTTTGGGTCGCGGTCGCGGACCCGGCCGAGGAGTGGCCCGAATGGTCTCAGCCTGGCGGCGACTACGACGCTTACGCCAAAGGGGACAAGGTCTCGCATTCCGGTAAGCGCTGGACCTCTGACGTCGATAACAACGTTTGGGAGCCTGGCGTTTACGGCTGGACGGAGGTAACTGAATGACGCTTTATCAGGTCCTCAGCCTTCTCGGCGCCGGCAGTTTGCTTGTCGGCGTCTTTCGTTTGCTGTTCGCCCAGATCAAGGGCGTTCGGCTCGGCGTGCAGGCGCTCCTCAGGGCGCAGATGATCGCCGACTACAACAAGTGGAGCGAACGGGGTTACGCCCCGATTTATGCTCGCGAAAACTTCATCAACTGCTGGACGCAGTATCACAGCCTGGGCGTCAACGGTGTCATGGACGACTTAAAAGCGAAGTTCCTGGCGCTGCCGACCGATCACCCGCAGGCTGAGAAAGGAGATTTGGAATGAACGAAAAGATCATCAAGAGACTCGGCAATCTGCTGAGCGTCAAGTCGATCGTCACCCTGGTCCTGACCGGCGTGTTCGCCTATATGGCGATCGTCGGCAAGATCAGCCAGGATTTTATGACGATCTACGCCGTCATTATCGCCTTCTACTTCGGCACCCAGTCCCAGAAGACCCAGGACGCGATCGACGGCACCGGCAAGGAGGTCTAAAGCTATGACACCTGTTCAGCGCGTACTCGCTACCGCCCGTTCAGAAAATGGGTACCTCGAGAAGGCGACGAACGCCCAGCTCGAGGACAAGACCGCAAACGCCGGTTACAATAACTGGAACAAGTTTGCGGCCTTCCTAGACGATCTCGGAGTCGTCTACAACGGCAAGAAGAACGGCTATGCTTGGTGCGACTGCTTCGTAGACTACTGCTTCATTTACACCTTCGGCCTTGAACTCGGTATGGCTATGACCTTCCAGCCGAAGAAGGGCGCGGGCGCGGGGTGTACTTACAGCATGGGCTACTACAAGAAGGCCGGCCGCTTCTTCAAGGACCCGCAGCCTGGCGACCAGATTTTCTTCACGAACGACGGCGGTGCGAGCTCGTACCAT
>CALAAN010000106.1 GCA_937884915.1 uncultured Oscillibacter sp. | reverse complement strand
GCAGGGGCGTTTCGACTTCGCCCCTGCACCCCTAACGACCAAAAGGGAGGGGCCTCGCCCCTCCTTTTTGGATTATCCACCCCGCCGTAGACGGCGCGGCATTGCTTCGCTCGCCGCTTTGGGGTGCTGCTTTTTTAGTTCTCTGCTGTGATATAGACTTCTTCTGCTTTTTGCTGGGCGGAGATGAGGATATCTTTGGCATCACCAAAATTCTGTTTTTCGAGCTTTTCCAGTGCATCTGTGATCGCATTGAACAGCAGAGAATACATCTTATCGTAATTTGCCATGTTGTCATCACCTTTCTTTTAATGTTCTTTCATTGTAAAGTGATATCACTTAGAAGTCAATAGACTGCATACTTTTCTGAACGAAAACCATACAATAAGCTAAAGATCAAGCAGGAGGCTGTGTATGGCAACGAACAAACGGGTATTCACACTTCGTTTATCCGACGAAGTGTTTGACAAAATCGGCGTGTTGGCCACAAGAGAGCATCGCTCCATGACGAATTACATCGAATACGTTTTGCTCAAGCATATCAATGACATCGAGGCAGAGCAAGGCGAGATCAAAGAAGAAAACGACCGCTGACGCGGTCGTTTTTGTCGTTATACGGCGAGAGCGCAGCAATGCCGCCCGCACGCAGTCTGCCGCCGTTCTACCGTCACACGCGCCTCACGGTAGTAAGGCGCGGTTGCGAGTGGTGCCGACTTGCAGGGATTCATGGCGAAGCCATGTACACCGCACCCGATTCCGCAGGCTGCGAAGCTCTTCGAGCCAAAGACTGCCAATGTGCGGGGTCGAGGGGTAAGGCCCCTCGTCTTTCTCTCGGGGGATTTAAAGGGGGATACTCTCTTCGAAAAGAGAGTATCCCCCTTTATTTACCCGTTTCCGCGCAGCGCGGAAATTTCCGCTCCTGCACCGGTGCAGGTTTATTTTTTAAAGCTATCTTTAAGAGTAACCGACCGGTTGAACACCAGATGATCCTTGGAGCAATCCTTGTTGTCAAGGCAGAAATACCCCAGACGCATGAACTGGAAGCTCGGCGCGGTCTTGCCCTTCTTCTCGGTCTTGTCGTACTCCGCGGCGATGTCGCGCATGCGCGGCTCGACCTTGCAGCCGGTCAGCACTTCGAGCGAATCGGGGTTCATGCAGGCAAGGAAGTCCTTGTCCGCGCCGTCGGGCGCGGGATCGCTGAAGAGCTCACTGTAAACGCGCACCTCGGCGTCGATGGCCGTCGCGGCGTCGACCCAGTGGATCGTCGCGCCCTTGACCTTGCGGCCGTCGGCGGGATCGCCGCCCGGCGAATTCGGGTCATACTCGGCGTAGACCTCGACGACATTGCCGTTCTCGTCCTTCTTGCAGCCCGTGCAGGTGATAAGGTACGCGCCCTTGAGGCGGCACTCAAGGCCGCCCGGCGTCAGGCGCTTGTACTTGGGCACGGGGACCTCCATAAAGTCGTCCGCTTCGATCCAGCACTCGCGGGAGAATGTGATCTCGTGCGTGCCGGACTCCGGATCGGTCGGGTTATTTTCGACCGTGAACGTCTCGCTCTTGCCCTCGGGATAGTTCGTGATAACGAGCTTCACCGGATGAAGAACGCCCATCGTGCGCTCGGACTTTTCATTGAGGTCTTCGCGCAGGCAGTGCTCTAAGAAGCTGTATTCGACCACGCTCGCACTCTTGGCAACGCCGATGCGGTCGCAGAAATTGCGGATGGACGCAGGCGTGAAGCCGCGGCGGCGCAGGCCGCACAGCGTCGGCATACGCGGATCGTCCCAGCCGGAGACGATGCCCTCTTCAACGAGCTTTCTGAGCTTGCGCTTCGACATGACCGTGTGGTCGATACCAAGGCGGGCAAACTCGATCTGGCGCGGCTTGCACGGCACAGAGACGTTGTTCACGACCCAGTCGTACAGCGGGCGGTGCGCCTCAAACTCGAGCGAGCACAGCGAGTGCGTGATGCCCTCGAGCGCGTCCTGAATCGGGTGAGCAAAGTCGTACATCGGGTAGATGCACCACTTGTCGCCCTGACGGTGATGGTGCATGTAGCGGATGCGGTAGATGACCGGGTCGCGCATGTTGAAGTTGCCGGAGGCCAGGTCGATCTTCGCGCGCAGCGTACGGCTGCCCTCGGGGAATTCGCCGTTTTTCATACGCTCGAAGAGGTCGAGGTTCTCCTCCACGTCGCGGTCGCGGTACGGGGAGATGGCGGGCTTGCCGATGTCGCCGCGGTACTCTCTCGCCTGCTCGGGCGTCAGGTCGCAGACGTAGGCAAGGCCCTTTTTGATGAGCTCGACGGCGTACTCGTAGTCTTTTTCAAAATAGTCGCTGCCGTAAAAGAAACGGTCGCCCCAGTCGAAGCCCAGCCAGTGGATGTCCTCTTTGATGGCGTCGACGAATTCGACATCCTCCTTCGTGGGGTTCGTGTCGTCCATGCGCAGGTTGCACAGGCC
>CALAAN010000105.1 GCA_937884915.1 uncultured Oscillibacter sp. | reverse complement strand
GCCGAGTGCGCGTCACTCGAGCTGGGCACGGTCAAATCGCGCATCAGCAGGGGACGATCACTTTTGCGCAATTTTTTATCCGGAAACGGGAACTTTTTTGAAATTGCTTCGTCAAAAGTTACAGAATGTAATCAAGAGGGGATGAGCGCCAAATGAAATGTTGTGAACAGTACGCCGCCGCGCTCTCTGCCTTCGTGGACGGAGAATTGAGCGAAAACGAACGAGACGAAGTGCTCGCCCACGTAGAGCACTGCCGGAACTGCCGGGAGTATCTCTCGGAACTGATGATCGTGCACACGATGTTTGAGGAAATGCCCGAGCTCGACGCGCCGGAGGGCTTTTCCGAGCGCGTGCTTGCACGGGTGCACGAGGAAAAACGTGCGAAAATGCGCCACCGCCGCGCATGGCCGCGCGTGCTGGCCGCCTGCTTTGCGCTGCTGGTCATCACGGCCGCGGCATGGAAGCTGATGCCCGCGATGGGCAGCACCGGCGACAGCGCCGCGGACTGCGACAGCAGCGGCAATGAGACGATACTCGCGCCCACCGCATCCGATGCATCGGACGACGGCTTCACCTACAACTATTCCGCCGTGCAGAAGGATGGCACGCAGGCCGACGCCAGTCCGTTCGACGCGTATACCGACGCGGAAAGCGGCAGCGCGGACGACCGCACTGCCGATACAGACGGCGGCTATGCCATCATCACGCTGGATGTGCCCGCGGCGGCGGAATTCCTGCACGAGCGCGGCATGGCCGTGTACGCGGAAAATGACGAGTATATCAGTTACCTTGTCGTGGCCGAAGCGGCGCACGACCTGGCGGACGCCATGGAGCTGCCCGAGGCCGAGCGCACCGCGCTCCGTCAGGCAAGTGATATCCTGATCGTCGAGGTTGCCAGGACCGCGCCGACGGTCGAAGAGCCTGTGGAAAACACCCCCGCAGGAGAAGAGGAGAGCAAATGAACGATATTGGCGTGATCGGCGGCGCGGACGGCGCGACACAGATCGTCGTCTCCGGCAGCATTGCAGGGCCGATCCTGTGGACCTTTTTCGGCGCGCTGGCGCTGATGGTGATTCTATACTTTGCTTTTTACCGGCGCGGCAAGGGCAAGGCGGTCTGCCTTGCCCTCGCGGCGGTTTTCTGCGTGGCGGCAGATCAGGCCGTCAAATTCCTCGTCGTGAACACGATAGCGCTCGGCGAATCGGAACCGCTGCTGCCGCCGCTTCTGCAGCTCACGCGCGTGCACAACTATGGCGCGGCGTGGTCGAGCTTTTCGGGCGCAAGGTGGCTGCTCATCGCGCTGACGGCGGCGGGCATGTGCGCGATCGTGTGGCTTCTTATCAAGATCGTGCGTCATCCGCTGGGCCAGTGGTCGCTCGCGGTCATTATCGGCGGCGGCATCGGCAATCTCATTGACCGCGTGCGCCTCGGGTACGTCGTCGACATGCTGGACACGATGTTCATGGACTTCCCCGTCTTCAACGTTGCGGACGTGTTCGTCGTGTGCGGCACAGTCTGTGCGCTCATTTACTACCTCGCCTTTTACGGCAAGAGCGACGAGAAAAACTGGGGGAACAAGGCCGATGGAACCGATCCTGCTGCAAACAAGTGAATCCGATTCCGGCACGCGGCTCGACGCCTATCTCGCCCGCGTGATCGAAGACCTGACCCGCTCCGCCGCGGCGAAGGCCGTCGAGGACGAGCGCGTCCTCGTGAACGGCAAAGCGCCGAACAAGAGCTATAAGCTCACGGGGCGCGAGACCATTGAATTCACGCCCGAGGAGCCCGCGCCCATTGACGCCATCCCGCAGGATATCCCGTTGGACGTTGTCTATGAGGACGACGACGTCATCGTCGTCAACAAGCCGAGCGGGCTCGTCGTCCATCCCGCACCGGGCCATCCGGACGGGACGCTCGTAAACGCGCTTTTGTATCACTGCGGCGACAGTCTCTCCGGCGTCGGCGGCGCGCTGCGCCCGGGCATCGTGCACCGCATCGACCGCGACACGAGCGGACTCATCATCGCGGCAAAAAACGACTATGCGCACCAGTTTCTCTCCGCCCAGCTGGCCGATCACACGCTTGCGCGCACGTATGAGTGCATCGTGGTCGGCAACCTGTGCGAGGACAGCGGCACGGTCGACGCGCCCATCGCGCGCGACAGCCGCGACCGCAAGCGCATGGCCGTCGTGAATGGCGGACGGCGCGCGGTAACGCATTGGGATGTCATCGCCCGCTATCCCAGCTACACGCATGTGCGGTGCAAACTCGAAACGGGCCGCACGCACCAAATTCGCGTCCACATGGCCTACCTCGGCCATCCGATCCTGGGCGACACGGTGTACGGCGCAAAAAAGGCCGTTCCAGGCTTGACCGGTCAGTGCCTGCACGCGGTCGGGCTGCAATTCATCCACCCGCGGACGAAGGAGCTTGTCTCGCTCTCGTGTCCGCTGCCCGAGGAATTCACCGCCATGCTGCGAAAAATCAACAAATAGCACGTCTGATCGGCGGAAGCGACCGCTTCCGCCTTATTTTTTGAGAGAAATACAGGTGAAGAATGTGAAAGAGCTGCAAACCATTGAGGAGACCCTCAAATATCTGCAATTCGACAACTGGGAGCAGAGCGCGCCGGGCCTCGCGCGCTCGCGCGAGCTTCTGGGCCTGCTCGGCAACCCCGAGCAGAAGCTCAAATTCGTCCACATCGCGGGCACGAACGGCAAGGGCAGTACCGCCGCGATGCTCGCTTCCGTGCTCCAGCGTGCGGGGTACCGCACGGGACTCTACACCTCGCCGCACCTGCTGCGCTTCCACGAGCGCATGCGCGTGAACGGGGAAGAGATCGACGACAAATCCCTCATCTCGCTCACGAACACCGTGCGGAATGCGGCGGAACAGATGAGCGAAATGCCCACGGGCTTTGAGATCATGACGGCCATCGCCTTCCTCTATTTCGTGCAGGAGCGGTGCGACATCGTCTCGCTCGAGGTCGGCCTCGGCGGGCGCATGGATTCGACGAACGTCATCCCCGCGCCGGAGGTCTGCGTCGTGGCGAACATCGGCCTTGAGCACACGGCCATTCTCGGCGACACGGTCGAAAAGATCGCCGCGGAAAAGTGCGGCATCATCAAGCACGGCTCGCACGCCGTGCTCTTCGGCCAAAGCGAGGGAGTGGAAAATGTCGCGCGCGAAAAATGCGCGCGGGAGGGTGTGGCCCTCACGATCACCGCACAGGAAAAGCTCGAGCGCATTTCGTCCTCGCTCGACGGTCAGGTGTTCAAATATCGCGGCCGCGGGCCGTATCATCTGCGGCTGCTTGGCGAGTATCAGCTTTTGAACGCGCTGACCGTCATCGACGTGTGCAGCGCGCTGCGCTCGCGCGGCTGGGACAAGCTCACGGACGAGGCCATCGACGAAGGCCTTTCCCACGCCCAGTGGCCTGGGCGGCTCGAGCTCCTGCGCCGCAGGCCGGACTTTATCGTCGACGGCGCACACAATCCCCAGTGCGTCGACGCGCTGATGGACTCGCTCACCGCGCTGTATAGCGATAAAAAGCTCATCTTCCTCACGGGGGTGCTTCGCGACAAGGACTGGCAGCAGATGCTGCGCCGCGCGCTCCCGCTCGCCAAGGCGTTCGTCGTCATCACGCCGCCCTCTGCCCGCGCGCTCGATGAAAACGAGCTCGCCGCGTGGCTGAACGCACGGGGCGTACAGGCCATCCCCGCCAAGGACACCGACGACGGCGTCCGCCGCGCCCTCGAGCTTGCAGGCGAGGACGACGCCATCTGCTCCTGGGGCTCGCTCTACTTCACCGGCGAAGTACGCCGCGTCTTAACAGAGCACTAAAACAAAAGGCCGCTGCGGAACTCCGCAGCGGCCTTTTCATGATCCCCATACCGTATTTGCCCCCAACCGGCGCAAAAACCAGCCTCCTACGCCCGCCGCATTTTCTGCCCATACGGGCAGAAAACAGGCGCCAGCGTCGCAGACTTTGCCGCCCGCAGGCGGCAAAAATTTTCAATCGTTTTTCGCCGCGACCGGCGCGTGGCGAAAAACACCTCTCAGGCCGCAAGTGTGGAATTCGCCCGCCGATGGCGAGCGAATTATGCGCGCAGCGGCCTGCAATCCCCCTAAAATCAAAGGGATCCCATCCGGTGGATGGGATCCCTTTGATTTTAACTAAGGTAGTTCAGCGGATTGACGTACGAACCGTTTCTCTGGATGCCGAAGTGACAGTGGACGCCGCTGGCGACGCCGCTGCGGCCCGCCTTGGCGATCTGCTGGCCCTTATAGACCGTCTGTCCCGCGGAGACGAGCAGAGACGAGTTGTGCTCGTAATACGTGACATAGCCGTTGTTGTGGTCAATGATGACGACGTAGCCCATCGCGCCCTTGTAGCCCGCGTAGGTCACGCGGCCGCCGTCGGCGGCATAGATCGGCGAGCCGTAGGAGCAGGCGATATCGATGCCCTTGTGGTTGCTCGTCGCGCCGCGGATGCCCGTGTTGCGGTAGCCGAAGTACGACGTGATGCGGCCCGAACACGGCCAGCGGAAGCTGCCGGTGGGGTACCAGGTCGGGCGGACCTTTGTGCCGCGGGCGCGCGTCTCGGCCACGGGGTCGGAGAGTGTGACGGACGAGATGACCGTGCGCTCCTGCTCCTCGCCGTTGATATAGGTGACGTCGGCCACGATATCGGCCTGTCCGAACGCCCCCTTGGAGATCACGCGCTCGTCGCCCTGCCACATGGACGAATCGCTCACATAGTTCACGTCATAGTTGACGTCTTCGACATAGTTCTGCCGCTCGGTGACCTTGACGGTCAGATACGGCACAGCGTTTGAGAGCGTCAGCGCATCGCCGATGTGGATGCGGTTGATGTCGTAGCCGGGGTTCAGCGCTTCGAGCTCGGCGGCGGTCATGCCGTTGTTGTTCGCGATCTGGCCCCAGGTGTCGCCCTTGACGACCGTGTAGGTCACCTCGCCCGACTTCGTTGAGTTCAGGATCTCAGCGATCTCGCCGAGGTTCATCACGCTCTCGGTCGGAACATAGCCCTCCGCGATGCGGACATTTTCAACAAAGTCAACTGTCAGCGTGTCGGCAGAAACATACATCTGCTTGATCTGCTTGAGCAGTTCCTCCAGCGCGCCGGCGTACTGCGTCGAACCGATGAGCTCATCGTCGACATAGAGCGAATAACCATAGGTCACCTGGCCGAGCTCTTCGGCAAGGTCCTGCTCAAAGGTCGTCGCATCCGTCACTTCGCTGCGGCGGACAAAGGCCGTCGAGTAGTGAATCGCATCCTTTGCAATCTCGTAGGTCTTGCCGAGCGTCTCTGTCGTGATGCTCTCGAGCTTGGAGGCGGCCCTGCGCGCCTGTGACGCACTCGCGACCGTATCAACCACATTGCCGTTATACTCCACGGTCGTCCCCAGCGTGTAAAACGAGAAAAACAGCGCGATTGCGGCCACGACAGCCGCGCCCCCGATGAAATAGAACGGATTCACGCGCCGCGCGTGCCTGCGCCAGCGATCCTCATGGACGCCGGCGGTGTGGTCGTGCTGGCGGCGGCGCGCCATCAGCTTTTCATGCAGCAGCGAGCGCCACATCGGGAACATCCCGCCGATGACGAGAAAAACCTGCACCAGAAAGCGGTTGGATTCGGGGAAGTTGCGCGCCTTGCTCTCGCGCATGACTGTGCGAGCGCGCGGGCCGATGCGGCGGATGCGCGCGCCGAGCGCGGAGAAGAACAGCGCCATGTGCTCGAGCCATGCGCTCAGCCACTGCGGCATGCCGCCGCGCTTCGGCGGCTGTCTTCGCGGCGAGGTGTCCGAGCGGCGGCGCTGTGCGCCTGTGCCGCTGCGCTGGGGGGTGGATCGTTTTTGCTCTGACATATCAAAACTCCTTAGAGGATGCACGGAAAAATAAAAAGTTACAATTTGTAACCATTGTCCAGTATACATGTTTTCCCAGGCCACGTCAAGCTCTTTTAGGGAAATGTTACTGCCGATATCTGGTAAGCATTTGGAAAATTTGTAAACTTTTGCAGGAATTTTGCGTTAATTTTTCTTGAGACAGTGAAAAAGTGGGTGTATACTAAATCTGTAAATCTGTGCCATTCACCGGCACATCATATATCAGGAGGAATCAACATGTTTGCAAAACTGATCAACACGCTGAAAAAGAACCCCAAGACGATCGTTTTCACCGAAGGCACCGACCCCCGCATTCTCGAAGCGAGCGCCCGTCTGCTGTCCGGTAACTTCTTAAAGCCCGTGCTCGTCGGCAACCCCGATGAGATCGCCGCGGCCGCCGAGGACGTCGGCTTCAACATCCGCGGCGCCGAGATCATCGACCCCAACAACTATGCCGAGATGGACGCGATGGTCGACAAGATGGTCGAGCTGCGCAAGGGCAAGATGACCGCCGACGAATGCCGCGCGGCGCTTAAGAAGAGCAACTACTTTGGCACCATGCTCGTCAAGATGGGCAAGGCTGACTGCCTGCTCGGCGGCGCGACCTATTCCACGGCCGACACCGTCCGTCCCGCGCTGCAGCTCATCAAGACCAAGCCCGGCAACAAGATCGTCTCTTCCTGCTTCATCATGGTCCGTCCCGCCGCCTCCGGCGAGAACGAAGTGCTTGCCATGGCCGACTGCGCCATCAACATCAAGCCCAACGAGGACGAGCTCGTCGAGATCTGCAAGGAGACGGTCGCCTGCGCCAAGATCTTCGGCATTGACCCGAAGGTCGCCTTCCTGAGCTACTCCACCCTCGGCTCCGGCAAGGGCGAGGACGTCGACAAGATGCGCAATGCCTGCGCCAAGGCCAAGGCCCTCATGCCCGAGACCCCGATCGGCGGCGAATTCCAGTTCGACGCCGCCGTCTCCCCGACCGTCGCCAAGACCAAGCACATCACCGACGCGGTCGGCGGCCACGCCAACACCTTCATCTTCCCCGACATCAACGCCGGCAACATCGGCTACAAGATCGCCCAGCGTCTGGGTAACTTCGATGCCTACGGACCGATCCTGCTCGGCCTGAACGCGCCGATCAACGACCTCTCCCGCGGCTGCAACGCCCAGGAGGTCTACTCCATGGCGATCATCACCGCGGCGCTTGCCTAAAAGGCTTCAAAAAAAGAGGACGGCGAAAGCCGTCCTCTTTTTTTGAGGGGGATTGCGCTCCGCGGCAGCGCACGCGCCGCAGGCGCGCACGGAAATCGGCGAAGCGCCGCCAGTGGCGG
>CALAAN010000104.1 GCA_937884915.1 uncultured Oscillibacter sp. | reverse complement strand
TGCAGGCGAGGCCTAAGAAAACGCCCGCGCTGATGGGCTCGCCGAAGACGAGGGTGCCGACGAGCGTGCCGACGACCGGCTCGATGCTCGCCATGATGGATGCCTTGCCGCTCTCAACGTTGGCAAGGCCCCTGGTGTAGAGGATATAGGGCGCGACGGAGGAGAGCAGCACAAGCCCCGCGGCGAGAAGCGCGTTTTGCGGCACGTTCAAAACGCTTACGAGGTTGCCCCAGTCGGCGGCGAACAGCGCGCCGAGCGCGGCGAACACGAATGTCCAGAACACGACGGCGAGCGGGCTGTAATGCCGCAGGCCGAAGGGCGCGAAGATGGAATAGAGCGCATAGAAAAAGGCGCTTCCGAGGCCGAAGAGCAGCCCCTTCGCCGTGAGCGACAGTCCCCCCGTGAACACGCCCGTCACGAGCGCGCAGCCCAGCAGCGCCAGCGCGAGGGCGAGGAGCTTTTTGCCCGTGATCTTCTCATGGAAGACGAGCGCGCTCATCAGGACGACCATCGCGGGCGCGGTGTAGAGCAGGATCGCGCTGACGTGAAGAGCACGACGCTGATGATGCCCGTCGCGGCAAAGATCGGCAGGTGCTTTGCCTTCATTTTGAAGACGCTACGGTCGGTGCAGAGGAAGAAGAGCGCCATCACCGCAAGACCGCCCAGATTGCGGATGACGACAAGGTTTTCCGGCGCGATGCCGGCATTGAGCAGCGGGCGGTTGAATATGCCGATGCAGCCCCAGCAGGCGGCAGCCGCCAGAATGCAGGCGTAGGAAGCGTATTTTTTCACAGGCTCTGTCTCTTTCTTGTTATTTTGCGTTCTCTTTGCGCAGCTCGATGATGCGGTCGCGCAGGATGGCGGCGTACTCGAATTCGAGCATACGGCTCGCCTCCTGCATCTGCTTTTCGAGCTTTCTGATCTCCTCGTCCCGCTCGCGCTCGGAGAGCTTGCGCTTGCCGCGGCGGCGGGCGGATTCCTCGTCCTTTTTCGAAATTTCGATGATCTCGCGCACGTCCTTTCGGATGGTCTGCGGGACGATGCCGTGCGCCTTGTTGTAGTCGTCCTGAATTTGTCTGCGGCGCTCGGTCTCGTCCATCGCGCGGCGCATCGAGGGGGTGATGGTGTCGGCGTAGAGCACGACGAGGCCGTCGGCGTTTCGCGCGGCGCGGCCGATGGTCTGGATGAGGCTCGTCTCGCTGCGGAGGAAGCCTTCTTTATCGGCGTCGAGGATCGCGACCATCGAGACCTCGGGGATGTCGAGGCCCTCGCGCAGGAGGTTGATGCCGACGAGCACGTCGAACTCGCCGAGGCGCAGCCCTCGGATGAGCTCCATGCGCTCGATGGTCTCGACGTCCGCGTGCATGTAGCGCACGCGGATGCCGACGCCGGTCAGATACTGCGTCAGGTCCTCGGCCATTTTCTTCGTCAGCGTGGTGACAAGCACGCGCTCGTTGCGCGCGGCGCGGGCGTTGATCTCGCCGACGAGGTCGTCGATCTGGTTTTCGACGGGGCGCACCTCGACTCTCGGGTCGAGAAGGCCCGTCGGGCGGATGACCTGCTCGACGATCTGGCCCGCGCGGTCCTTTTCATAGTCGCCGGGCGTGGCTGAGACGTAGATGCGCTGGTGGACGCGCTGCTCGAATTCGTCGAATTTGAGCGGGCGGTTGTCAAACGCGCAGGGCAGGCGGAAGCCGTACTCGACAAGGCTCTCTTTTCTGGCGCGGTCACCGTTGTACATCGCGCGCACCTGCGGCAGCGTGACGTGGGATTCATCCACAAAGAGCAGAAAATCCTTGGGGAAGTAGTCGATGAGCGTCAGCGGCGGCGAGCCGACGGGCCGCCCGCTGATGACGCGGGAATAGTTCTCGATGCCCGTGCAGTAGCCCAGCTCGCGCAGCATCTCGATATCGTAGCGCGTACGCTGGCGGATGCGCTGGGCCTCAACGGCCTTGCCCTCGGCCAAAAACTGCGCCTCGCGCTCGTCGAGTTCCTTGTCGATCTCGACGATGGCTCGCTCCAATTTGTCCTTTGTCGTGACATAGTGCGAGGCGGGGTAGATGGCGATGTGCTGAAGCGTGCGCGTCACCTGACCGTTTACGGGGTTGAATTCGCTGATGCGGTCGATCTCGTCGCCGAAGAATTCGACGCGCACAGCCTTGTCGCGGTAGTACGCGGGATAGAGCTCCACCGTGTCGCCGCGCACGCGGAAGCGGTTGCGCTCGAAGGCGACGT
>CALAAN010000103.1 GCA_937884915.1 uncultured Oscillibacter sp. | reverse complement strand
TTTGGAATCCCGGAAGTTAATCATGCAAACCGGAAGTTACTTTTGCAATCCACCTCCAATAATTTCACTTGCAACACTTACAAGGTCATTTAATCTTGCAAGCTCTTTTTCTGCAATTTCTTTTCCCTGTGCCGTAATGTGGTACTCTTTTTTTCTGCCCTCACTATCTCCATAAGGTTCAATCCACTTCTTGTCCTGCAAAGAATTCAATGCTCCATATAAAGTGCCTGCTCCCAACGAAAGCCGCCCGCCCGTTTTTTCTTCAACAAACTGCATAACGGCGTATCCGTGTTTTGGTGTATAAAGCGAGAGTAAAATATAAAAGGTCACTTCTGTAAGCGCACCACCTTTTGCACTGTCTCTCATAGTTCGCCCCCTACTACGGTTACTGTAATAAATATATCACTAACCGTAATATAAGTCAAACAGGTTCAAGGAAATTATTCAAGGGGCGTATGAAAGTGGAGCGCTCGCGCGCTGCTTTCCTCTCTCATATTTCCCCAATGGCGCATACAATGAAGCAGCAATTTGCAAGTATCGATAAGGGGAGATCTCTATGAACTACTACACTGGCTCTTGCAGAGGAAACGGCTGCTGTCCGTCCGACCCATACAGCTCTTATATCACAATTCAGGGTCCGACCGGCCCAACGGGTCCTGAGGGGCCTCGCGGAGAACAGGGCCTTCGCGGTGAGCAGGGTCCCATGGGCCCGCGCGGCATTCGGGGCGAGCAGGGCTGTCCGGGTCCTGCTGGTCCGAGAGGCTCCGTCGGGCCGATGGGCCCGAGAGGCCCGCAGGGCGTGCGCGGTGACACGGGCCCCAAAGGTGACACCGGCGCCATCGGGCTGCAAGGCGTGCGCGGTGATCCCGGTCCGGTCGGCCCGCAGGGTGACCGCGGGCCCGTCGGCCCAAAAGGTGATCCAGGCCCGCAGGGACCTATCGGCCCTCGGGGAGAGCGCGGTGAAAAAGGTGAACGCGGCCCCGTCGGCGAGCAAGGTATCCAAGGTGAGATCGGCCCGCAGGGCGTTCAAGGCGATCGCGGCTGCCCCGGCCCGCAGGGAGAGCAGGGCATACAGGGCGAGAAAGGTGACACCGGTGAAACGCCGGTCATCACAGTCGCGGAGGACACGACGCGAAGCTACAAGCTGCGCTTCCAAACCAGCGAACAGGAGATCACGACGCCCAACCTCTTCGCGCCGTTCACCGAGTACCACGTCGACCTCTCTGCGGTCGACAGCACGCTGAACATTCCCCTCAAGGACCTGATTTTGACCTATCAGCGCTCGTCGACCAGCGCGCTGCGCATCAGCATCGCGCCGAAAGACGCCGCCGCGTCCGTTTTGGTCGACCTGCAGCGAACGACCATGCCCAGTCTTCCATCGTCATAGGAATATGACGTCTGGCCTGTCTTGTCGCATAGTCAAGATACATTGTGACGATCTCGTTGAGCTCTTGCAGCTCATCCTGAAGCAGATAGTTCTTTGCGACGGATACGTCCGCTTTCACGATTTTTCCATTCGGAGCATTTTTCCACGATGTCAGTCCCATGTGTTCTTTGGTATGATCTGCTCTGGACACGATAACTTCTGCCGCAGTACTGCCATGCACCGCATAATGCATCTTGTTCTGGACAGTTGCGAAGAAATCCTTGGTCGTTTTACTGTCCAAGGAATAGTCTACAGCGGTCGCGTAGATATCGGTAATCTTCTGATAGAAACGGCGTTCGCTGGCACGGATCTCCTGAATTTCAGAAATCAGGTGGTCAAAATAGGATTCATCAAAGACCTGACCATTGGTCAGACGATCCTTGTCCAACACGTATCCCTGTTTTGTAAAAGTTTCTAACACTTTTGTTGCCCACTGCCGAAACTGCACCGCTCTGGAAGAATTGGTGCGGTATCCCACCGCGATGATTGCCGGCAGCGCATAGAAGTTATATTGATAGGTTTTTCCGTTGTCAGCAACTTGTGCAAATTTTGCACGAGTTGCTTCTTCCGTTAACTCCCCATCCTGAAAGATGTTCTTGAGGTGCTTAGTCACTACGCTTCGATCTACATCAAAAAGCTGCGCGATCCCGTCCTGAGTCAGCCAGACTTTGCCATCCTGCACACGGACTTCAATACTGTCTTCACCGGCATCCTTGGTGAAAACGAGGAAATCGACCGTACTATTACGGATGGCTTTTCTGTTTTTTTCTGTGTCATTGTTTTTCATATTCATTTCCTCGTATGAAGATGGTCAGTTATTTCATGCAGCAGCCCTTTGCATCCCGCCAACACATCCTGCCAAGTCGCGTCGAAATCGTCGGTGTACCACGGGTCGGCTACATCGCGGGACTGCTTGGTGTAGTCCATCAGGAGATGCAGCTTTTCGGCAAAATCGCCGCCGCAGATGCGGTACATATTACGAAGGTTGGCCTGATCCATACACCTATCAGCAGGTCGTACTTCGCGTAATCCCGCGCCGTGAGCTGGCGCGCGGCGTGCCCCTCGCAGGAGATGCCGTGTTCGGCGAGCTTGCGCCGCGCGGGCGGATAGACGGGATTGCCGATCTCCTCGCGGCTCGTCGCCGCGGAGTCGATTTGAAACTGTGATGTCAGCCCAGCTTTTTTGACCAAGTCCTTCATCACAAATTCCGCCATCGGGCTGCGGCAGATGTTGCCAAGGCAGATAAAAAGGATCTTCTTCATGCTTTGCTCCCCTGTTGGTTTTCTTGCTATTCAGTATAGCAAAAATCGTCCGCCCCGTCGAGAGGGAATCTCCCGCCGCAGCCTAAGAAGAAAGCCGCCCCGTCGGGCGGCTTATCAGGTTTACGAAATCAGCGGCAGTCTACTGTCCCTCCGCCGCGAAAAATGCACGCAGCTTTTCGCAGTTTTCCGCCATCGCGCCGCCGCTCCACCGGATTTTCCCCCGCTCGAAAAACAGGAAGAAATTGCAGCAAGCGGCAATGAGCTCGGGGTCGTGCGTGATGAGAAAGATCGTCTTTCCCAGCGCGCTCAGGTAACGGATCTTTTCTGCCGCCTCCATCATGTGGAGATAGTCAAGGCCGCTTGTCGGCTCGTCGAACACGAGCAGTTCCCTTTGCGACGCGACCGCCGCGGCGATGGCCACGCGCTGCTTCTGCCCGCCGGAGAGTGAGATCGGATGCAGCTCCTTGAAAGGCAGCAGGTCGAGGTCAGATAAAATTTTCTCCGCCCGCGCCGCGTTTTCCGTCTCCTTCCCCAGCATGCCGATCAGCACCTCTTCCTCCACGCTCTCGGTGAAGAGCTGGTGGTTGACGTCCTGCATCACAAGATAGCTGTTTTTCAGCCGTTTTTTTCGATCCCACGCCGCACCGTCCACAAAAACCGTGCCGCGTGCTTTGCGCAGAAGGCCGCACAGGCAGCGGGCGAACATCGTCTTTCCCGCGCCATTGTTGCCGATGACGCCGACGACTGCGCCAACGGGCACCGACACGGATGGAATATCCAGCGTCGGAGTATTCCGGTAAGAGAAATGAAACTCTCTGAGTTCCAGCGTGTTGTTTCCCGCCGCGGGCGGCGGCATCTGATGAAAATCGACCGGCGTAAGGGCTCGCAGGCCCATCCGCTCGATCTCCCGCGGCGGCTTCCGGAAAAATTCGCGCGCATCCATGTCTGAGGCGATCCGCCCGTCCTCCATGTAGATGACTCGATCCGCGATGGACGCAAGGTAGTGCAGGCGGTGCTCCGCGACAAGCACGGTCTTTCCGCTCGCTTTCCACGCGCGGATGATATTTGCAAGCATCCGGATCGAGCGGACGTCCAGATTCGACGTCGGCTCGTCCAGCACCATGACCTCGGGATCGTACATCGTCACGGAAGCGCAGGCGATCTTCTGCTTTTCTCCGCCGGAGAGGTGGAAGAGGTTTCGCCCCAGCAGCGGCGCGAGCGACCACTCCCGCGTGATCTGCCCGAGCCGACCGTCGATCTTCTCCGCCGGCCAGCCCATGTTCTCGCAGCCGAAGACCACCTCGCCGGTGGAATCCACGTTGAAAAACTGCGACCTTGGGTTCTGAAAGACGGAGCCGACCGAGCGCGCCGTCTCATAAATCGGCTGCTCGGCGATGTTCTTCCCGTGGAGCAGCACCTCGCCGCTCAGCTCACCCGCAAAGTAGTGCGGGATGAGACCGTTGACGAGCC
>CALAAN010000102.1 GCA_937884915.1 uncultured Oscillibacter sp. | reverse complement strand
CCGGCCCGTCCGGCGTGGGCAAGAGCACAGTGCTCAAGGAGTTATTTCAGGATCGCGACGATCTTTATTTCTCCGTTTCCGCCACGACGCGTCCGCCGCGCCCAGGCGAGGTGGACGGAGTCCACTATCACTTTACCGACGTCGACGAGTTCCGCAAGATGATCTCGGAGGACGCCTTTCTGGAGTATGCCGAGTATGTCGGCAACTTCTACGGCACGCCGAAAAAGTTTGTCGACGAAGCCATGGAGCAGGGGAAAGACGTCGTCCTCGATATCGAGGTGCAGGGTGCCTTGCAGGTCGTGCATAAGCGGCCTGATGTCGTGCGCATCTTCATCGCGCCGCCTTCGTGGCAGGCGCTTGAAGAGCGTCTGACGAGCCGCGGCACTGACAGTCCCGAAAAGGTGCAAAAGCGTCTCGTGCGCGCGAAGGTCGAGCTCCAGACCGCCAACACCTATGATTATTTCGTCATCAACGACACGGTGGAACGCGCCGTGCGCGAGATCAACGCCATCATGCTCGCCGAGCACTGCAAGCCCGCCGAGCGCATGGCCATTTTGTCCGAATAAGTTCAATAAATCAGCCGAAAAGGCAGAAGGAAGTAAATTATTATGATGCTTTATCCCGCAATGAGCCTGCTCAACAAGTACGTGGAGAACCGTTATCTGCTCGTCAACGTGGTCGCGCGCCGCGCCCGCCAGATCGCCGAGCAGGCCGACGAAGAGGGTTATCCCCTCTGCGAAAAGCCGGTCACCACGGCCATCAACGAGGTCGCTGCCGGTAAGCTCACCGCAGAGAATATCGACACGCACATCGCAAAGTAAGTCTTGAATAACGGCAAAGGGGGAGACTGTATGACAGAGAAAATGCTTGCTCGCGTCGCAGTCTCTTCCGTTCCTTATGCCGCCGACCGGCTCTACACCTACCTTGTGCCGGATGCACTCATCGGCAGCGCCGAGGCCGGTAAGCGCGTGACGATCCCCTTCGGGCGCGGAAACAAGCGCGTGGAGGGCTTTTTGCTCGAAGTCAGGCGCGAGGCGGCGGCATCGCCGCTCAAGCCCATCGATGTTCTTCTCGACGACGCGCCATTGCTGGATGCAAAGGATATTCGCCTTGTTCGGTGGATGAAGGCGCGCTATTTCTGCACGTATTACGACGCGATCAAGACGATTTTGCCCGGCGGCGTGTGGCTCCAGTACCGCGAGCTGTGGCACGTGAACAGCGAGATCAGCGCGGAGGACGCACTCTCGTCCGTCGCGCCGGATTCGCTCGAAGAAACGCTGCTGCGCGCCATGCTCAGCGCCAAGGAGATCGAGCGCGCGGCGCTCGACGAGCTCGGCGGCGAGAAGACTGCAAAGGCGCTCCGCTCGCTTGAAGCCTGCGGCCTCGCCGTGCGCGAAACGAAGCTGCGCCAGCGCCTACAGGACAAGTCCGTGCGCATGGTGTCGCTCTGCGTCAGCGCGGAGAACGCGCTCGCCGCGGTCGAGCCCAAGCGCCGCAGCGCACCCGTGCGCTACGCGGTCATCGAGCTTCTCAGCCGCGAGGGGTGCCTGTCCAGCAGCGAGATCGGCTACTACACCGGCGCGACGATGCAGACGCTGCGCGGCCTCAAAAAGGCCGGCCTCGTCGAATTTTCCGAGCGAGAGGTGCTGCGCGTCAGCCGCTATGAGACTCCGCCTGCGCGCGAGGACATCGTGCTCAACGACGAGCAGCAGGCCGCTTTCGACGGACTCTGCGCGCTTTTAGGCCGCGAGGGCGGCAGCGCCGCGCTGCTGCACGGCGTGACCGCCAGCGGCAAAACGCAGGTCTATAGTAAGCTCATCGAAGAAGCGCTCGCGCGCGGCAAGACCGCCATGCTGCTCGTGCCGGAGATCGCGCTGACGCCGCAGATGCTGCGCCGCTTTACGGCGCAATTCGGCAGCGATGTCGCGATGTTGCACAGTGCTCTGCCGCTTACCGAGCGCTACGACCAGTGGAAGCGCATCCGCCGCGGCGAGGTGCGCGTCGTGCTGGGCACGCGCAGCGCGGTGTTCGCGCCGCTGCCAAACCTCGGGCTCATCATCCTGGATGAAGAGCAGGAGACGAGCTACCAGTCCGAAAATCCGCCGCGCTACCACGCGCGCGACGTCGCGCAGTTCCGCTGCGCGCAGAACGACGCGCTGCTGCTGCTCGGCTCGGCCACGCCGACGATCGAAACGGCATACGCCGCGAAAAACGGGCGCTATCAAGTCTTTTCACTTCACAGGCGGTTCAACGATCTGCCGCTTCCCAAAGTGCTCATCGCCGACATGAAGGACGAGCTGCGGCAGGGGAACGAGACCTCGATCGGTCATGCGCTGCGCGCAGAGCTTGAAAAAAATATCGAGCGCGGCGAGCAGAGCATTCTGTTTCTCAACCGGCGCGGCAGCGCGCGGATGCTGCTGTGCGGCGAGTGCGGCTATGTGCCGCAGTGCCCGCGGTGCAGCGTGCCAATGACGTACCACTCCGCCAATGAACGGCTGATGTGCCACTACTGCGGGCATTCTGAAGCCGTGATGGACAAGTGCAGCGAGTGCGGGGGACTGATGAAGCGCGTCGGCTCCGGCACGCAGAAGGTCGAGCAGGAGCTTTTCGACCTGTTCCCGAAAAGCCAGGTGCTGCGCATGGACGCCGACACCGTCGGCGCGTCGCGCGGACATGAAGCGCTGCTGCGCGAATTTGAAGAAAAGAAAATTCCCATCCTCCTTGGCACGCAGATGGTCGCCAAGGGGCTGGATTTTGAAAACGTGACGCTCGTGGGCGTGCTGGATGCGGACCTTTCGCTCTACGCGCAGAACTACCACGCCGCCGAGCGGACATACAGTCTGCTGGCGCAGGTCGTCGGCAGGGCCGGACGCGGCGAGCGCCCGGGCCGCGCGGTCATCCAGACCTACCACCCCGAAAATGAGGTCATTCAGGCCGCGGCAAAGCAGGATTACGAAACATTTTATCAAAACGAGCTGCGCATGCGCTCGCTGCGGCGCTATCCGCCGTTTGCGGACCTGTTCACGCTGACGGTCTCAGGCCTTGATGAGCTGCGTGTCATCGCCGCCGCCCGCACGCTGTGCGACGCGCTGCGCTACGCCTGTTCCAAACCGCCGCTGAGCGGGCTTGAGGTCGAAGTGCTCGGCCCCGCGGGCGCGCCGGTCGTGAAGGTCAACAACCGCTACCGCTACTGCGTGTACCTGTGCGGCAAGGGCGGCAGCGTGCTGCGGCGCACCGTCAGCGAATATCTGCTGGCATTTTACGCAAGAAAAGAAAACCGCGGTCTCGACATTTTTGCCGACTGCAATGCTTTACAATAGAGAAAAGAGGATGAAATTATGGCTATTCGCAAGATCCACGAAGTGGGTGACCCCTGCCTGACCAAGGTCTGCCGCCCCGTGACGGAGTTCAACGACCGGCTGCACGAGCTGCTCGACGATATGGCGGACACGCTGGAGGAGGCCGGCGGCGTCGGTCTCGCCGCCCCGCAGGTCGGCATTCTGCGCCGCGTCTGCATCGTGGAAGACACGCAGGGCGAGATCATCGAGCTCATCAACCCCGAGATCATCAAGACCGAGGGCGAGCAGACGGGCCTTGAGGGCTGTTTGAGCGTGCCGGGCAAGTACGGCATCGTCACGCGCCCGATGGTCGTGCGCGTGCGCGCACAGGACCGCTACGGCACGGAGTTCGAGGTCGAGGACGAAGAGCTGACCGCGCGCTGCTTCTGCCATGAGATCGAACATCTCGACGGCCACCTCTACACCGAGCACTGCAAGGTCCTCACCGACGAGGAGCTGGAACAGTATATCCGCGAGCAGGAAAAGGAGCTGGACGAGGAATGAGGATCGTCTTCATGGGCACGCCCGACTTTGCGCGCACGATTTTGGAGCGTCTGGTCGCAGACGGGCACGATGTGTGCGGCGTTTTCACGCAGCCAGACAAGCCGCGCAGCCGAAACAAAGTCACACCAAGCCCTGTAAAGGAATATGCTTTGACGCAGAATATCCCCGTTTTTCAGCCGGTGACGATGCGCGACGGCACGGCGCTTGCGGACTTCAAGGCCCTCGCGCCCGAGCTCGCGGTCGTCGCAGCCTATGGCCGCATCCTGCCGGAGGAAATGCTGGCCGTGCCGACGTACGGCTGCATCAACGCGCACGCGTCCATCCTGCCGAAGTACCGCGGCGCCGCGCCGATCAACCGCGCCATCTTAGACGGCGAAAAGGAGACCGGCGTGACCGTGATGCACATGGCAAAGGAGTGCGACGCGGGCGACATGATCTTAGTCAAAAAGCAGGCCATCCGCCCCGACGAGACGGCGGAGGACCTGTTCAAAGAGCTCGCCGTGCTCGGCGCGGCCGCGATCGCCGAGGCCATCGCGCAGATCGAAAACGGCACAGCGCAGCGCGTGCCGCAGGACGAAACGCAGGCGACGTATGCGCCCATGCTCTCGCGCGAGATGTCGCCCATCGACTGGACGAAAAGCAGTACGCAGATCATCGACCAGATCCGCGCGCTCATCCCGTGGCCCTGCGCCGCAGCGAGCATTCTCGGCGCAAACACGAAGATTTTCCGCGCTGTGCCGCTCGGCGAAACGAAGGACGCCCCTGGTACGCTGTGCGCGCGCAAAAAGGGCATCGAAGCCGCCTGCGGCGACGGCAAGAGCATCCTCATCACGGAGCTTCAGCCCGACGGCGGCAAGCGCATGGCAGCGAACGCATTTTTGAACGGCAAGCGCATCGCCGCGGGGACGGTCCTTGATGCGTAAGGGAAATACCGCAAACGCGCGTGAATGCGCGCTCTCCGTTCTGATCGCCTGCCGCCGCAACGGCGCGTGGGCAGACGCCGCGCTGAAAGCGCAGCTCGGCAAGTGCGCGCTGAGCGCGCAGGACGCGGCGCTTTGCAGCCGCATCGTCTACGGCGTGATGCAGAACGAGCTGCTGCTGAACTGGTATTTGAGAGCCTACTGCACGCAGAAGCTCGACCATTTGCAGCCGCCGCTCGCCGACATTCTGCGCATCGGCGCGTACCAAATTTTGTTTTTGGACAAAGTGCCCGACCACGCCGCCGTCAGCGAGTCCGTGGAGCTCTGCCGCACGAACGGCAGGAGTGCCGCGAGCGGGCTCGTCAACGCCGTGCTGCGCAAGGTCGCGCAGAATAAGTCGAACCTCCCGCCGCTGCCGCAGGGGGATATCGCGCGGCTCAGCATCACGTACAGCCACCCGCAGTGGCTGGTGAAAAAGCTCGTGTCGCTCTTAGGCGTCCAGGAAGCGGAGCAGTTTCTTCGCATCGACAACGAGGCACCGCCCATCAGCGTGCAGGTCAACCCGCTCAAGACGAGCGAAAAAGCGCTCGTCGAGGAGCTTCGCGGCGAGGGCGTCAGCGTCACGCCGCACCCTTGGGTGCCCGGATGCCTGGAGCTTTCCAGCACGGGCGATCTGACGACGCTCAGCGCCTTTTACAACGGCCGCTTTACCGTGCAGGATGCGGCGGCGCACCTGATCGTCTGCGCCGCGGACTTTGCACGCGGACAAAAGGTGCTGGACGTCTGCGCCGCCCCGGGCGGCAAGTCGTTTGCCGCGGCGTTCGCGATGGAAAACGAGGGGAGCATCCTCTCGTGCGATCTACATGAAAACAAATTGAAGCGCATCCGCGAGGGCGCGCAGCGCCTCGGCGTCACGTGCATCGAGACCGCCGCCGTCGACGGCCGCGCGTTCCGCGAGGAATGGGCGGGGCAGTTCGACGTCGTCATCTGCGATGTGCCGTGCTCGGGCCTTGGCATCATCCGCAAAAAGCCGGATATCCGCTATAAGGACGCGCAGGGATTCTCCGCGCTGCCGGAAATTCAGCGCTCGATCTTGGAAAACAGCGCGCGCTATGTGAAACGCAGCGGCCTTCTCATCTACTCGACCTGCACGATCCTGCCCGAGGAAAACGAGCAGGTGACGGACGGCTTTTTGAAGGCGCACGACGAATTTACTTACGAAGCCTTTTCGCTGCCGAACGGCGTGAGCGCGCCAGGACATTTGACGCTCTGGCCGCAGCGCGACAATACGGATGGGTTCTATCTCAGCCGCATGAGGAGAAAGACGCATGACTGATATAAAGTCAATGACATTGGATGAGATCACCGCAGCGCTGCGCACGATGGGCGAGCCATCGTTCCGCGGCAAGCAGGTCTTCACCTGGCTGCACCGCGGCATCACCGATTTTGACGAAATGATAAATATTCCCAAATCCCTGCGCGAAAAGCTCAGGGCGGAATATTACATTACTGTGCCGACGGTCGCGCGCAAGCAGGTGTCGAAGCTCGATGGGACGATCAAGTATCTATGGGAGCTGTCCGACGGCAACTGCATCGAAACGGTGCTGATGTCCTATCGCCACGGCAACACGGTCTGCATTTCCTCGCAGGTCGGCTGCCGCATGGGCTGCAAATTCTGCGCATCCACGCTTGCCGGCAAGGTGAGAGACCTGACACCGTCCGAGATGCTCGATCAGGTGCTTTTCACGCAGCTCGACTCCGGACGCGAAATTTCCAACATTGTATTGATGGGCATCGGCGAGCCGATGGACAACCGGAAAAACGTGCTGCGTTTTTTGGAGCTCATCAACCATCCCGACGGGATGAACATCGGCATGCGGCACATATCGCTCTCCACCTGCGGCGTAGTGCCTGGTATCGACGCGCTCGCGGAGGACAACTTGCAGCTCACGCTGTCCGTTTCGCTCCACGCGCCCGACAGCGCGACGCGCAGCCGCATCATGCCCGTGAACAACGCCTACGACGTGGAGGAGCTGTTTACCGCCTGCCACCGCTATTTTAAGAAAACCGGCCGCCGCATCTCGTTTGAATACGCGATGATCGACGGCGTGAATGACCACGACTGGCAGGCCGACCTGCTGGCCGAAAAAATTCACGGCATGCCCGGGCACGTGAACCTCATCCCGCTCAACGACGTGGTCGAGAGCGAGTTCAAGCCGAGCAGGCGCGTCGCGGCGTTCCAGAAGCGCCTTGAGTCCCACGGCCTGACGGCGACGGTCCGCCGCAGCTTGGGCGGCGACATTGACGCGAGCTGCGGGCAGCTCCGGCGCAAAGAAATGAAAGCAAGAGAGGGGGCCGCGCAATGAGAGCCTGCGGAAAAACCGACGTCGGTCTGCGGCGGCATGAAAATCAGGATACCTTTGCCGTCGAGCAGGGCGAAAAGCTGCTCATCGCCGTCGTGTGCGACGGCATGGGCGGCGCCGAGGGCGGGCAGATCGCAAGCTCACTTGCGGTGGAGACCTTTATGAAGGAGATGCGCGCGCTCATTCGCGAGGACATGACCGCCGAGCAGCTGCGCGAGCTCGCGTCGTTCTGCGTGGCAAAGGCCAACACGGCGGTCTACCAGCGCGCGATGGAAGACCCCGCCTATCAGGGCATGGGCACGACGCTCGTCAGCGCGGTCGCGGGGGAGAAGTGCGCCATCGTCTGCAACATCGGCGACAGCCGCGCGTATTTGATCCGCGGCGGCGAGATCACGCGCATCACGCACGACCACAGCGTCGTGCAGACGCTCGTGGAAAACGGCAACATCACCGCCGAGGAGGCACGCACACATCCGAACCGCAACCTCATCACCCGCGCGCTCGGCCCCGACGAAAACACGCTCTGCGACGCGTTCGAGGTCTCGTTCACGAAGGGCGACAAAATCCTCCTCTGCACGGACGGCCTTGTCGTCACCGCAACGGACGACGAGATCTGCCGCGCCGTATGCGCGCACAAGAGCGCGGCAGAGAGCCTTGACGATCTCATTGCGCTCGCCAAGGCGCAGGGCGCGCCGGACAACGTGACGGCTGTGCTCATCGAACACGAGTAAAGGAGGTGGCATCGGTATGAATAATATGATTGGAAAAATGCTCGACAACCGCTATGAGCTGCTCGAAGTCATCGGCAGCGGCGGCATGGCCGTTGTCTACAAGGCCAAGTGCCACCGCCTGAACCGTCTCGTGGCCGTCAAGGTGCTCAAGAGCGACCTTGCCGAGGATGCCGACTTCCGCCGCCGTTTCCGCGACGAGTCGCAGGCGGTCGCGATGCTCTCGCATCCGAATATCGTCTCTGTCTACGACGTGAGCCGCGGCGAGACAGAGTATATCGTCATGGAGCTTATCGACGGCATCACGCTCAAGCAGTATATGGAAAAGCGCGGCCAGCTCAACTGGCGCGAGGCGCTGCACTTCATCACACAGATCATGAAAGCGCTCTCGCACGCGCATTCGCGCGGCATCATCCACCGCGACATCAAGCCGCAGAACATCATGGTCCTGCGCGACGGCAGCGTCAAGGTCGCTGACTTCGGCATCGCCTGCCTTGCCAACTCCGCCAACACGCTCACGCAGGAAGCCCTCGGCTCGGTGCACTACATGTCGCCCGAGCAGGCGAGGGGCGACCGCACCGACGCGCGCTCGGACATCTACTCCGCGGGCGTCGTGCTCTACGAAATGCTGACGGGTCGTCTTCCGTTCGAGGGCGACAACGCCGTTTCCGTCGCCATCCAGCATCTTTCCTCCGTGCCGCTCTCGCCGCGCGAGATCAATCCCGACGTGCCCGAGGCGCTTGAGCTCATCTGCATGAAGGCGATGGCCTCTGATCTGGAAAAGCGTTACGCCTCGGCGGACGAAATGCTCGCAGACCTTGAGGAGTTCCGCAAAAATCCCGAGGTCGACCTCGACTTCACGATCGAAGACCTGCACCGCGAGACCGTGGACGAGCCCACGCAGTATATCCCCGCCGTGCACACCGTCTCCAAGGCGCAGAAGGTGCAGGAGGAGGACGAGGATGAGGAAGAAGAGCCCCCGCGCACGATGAGCACGCGAAAGCTGCTCACGATCATCGGCGCGGTCGTGGCCGCGATCGCGCTCATCGTGCTGCTCTGGCACGCGATCTTCAGCGATCTGCTCGGCGGTGAGCAGACGCCGACGGAATTCGAGGTGCCCGACCTCTTCGGCATGACCATCGATGAAGCGAACGAGGACGAGCGCGTAAAGGGCATCTTCGAGATCGAACAGATCGGTCAGCGCGCCAGCAAGTATGAGGCGGGCACGATCATCGAGCAGTCGCCCGAAAGCGGCAAGACCGTAAAGGGCAACCGCACGATCTCCGTTTTCGTCAGCTCCGGCGCCAAGACGGAGAAAATGCCGAATCTTGTCAACAAAGAGTACCGCGACGCGACGCTCCAGCTCACCAGCCTCGATCTTGACCTTGTCATCAACGATCCGGTCGAGGAATACAGCAGCATCACAAAGGGCTATATCATCCGCACGATCCCCGAGTACGGCGAAACGCTGCAGGAGGGCGACAGCGTCACGCTCGTCGTCAGCAAGGGCGAGCAGCCCAAGCCTGTGACGGTGCTCTCTTTCATCGGCATCGACATTGAGATCGTCCGCCAGCAGGTCACGCAGTCCGGCCTTGTCGTCGGCGAGGTGACGCAGCGCGCGTCCGACGAACCCTACGGCACGGTCATCGAGCAGAGCATCAACGCCGAAACGCAGGTGGACGCGGGCACGACCATCAACTTCGTCATCAGCGAAGGTCCCGCCATGCCAGACTACGGCGGCGACGATGCCACGACCTCCGGAGGGGAACCGCAGCCGTGAGAGGAAGAATACAGCGCGCGCTGAGCGGCTTCTACTATGTCAAATGCGCGGACGGGCAGCTTTACACCTGCAAAGCGCGCGGTAAATTCCGCAAAGAGGGCGTCTCGCCGCTCGTGGGCGATAACGTCGAATTCTGCGAGGTGCCGGGCGGCGAGGGCCGCATCGACGAGATTTTACCGCGCAGAAACAGCTTTGACCGTCCAAGCGTCGCCAACATCGACCAGATGGTCATCGTCTGCTCGCAGGCGATTCCGAAGACCGACCCGTATCTCGTCGACCGTATGACGGCCATCGCCGCGCTCAAGGGCTGCGATGTGCTCATCTGCATCAACAAATGCGACTTAGACCCCGCGGACGCGCTGCGGGAATACTACGAAAACGCGGGCTTTCGCACCGTCAGCGTCAGCGCCGAGACAGGCGAGAGCATCGACACGCTGCGCGCTCAGCTCGTCGGGCGGCTCTCCGCCGTCACGGGCAACTCCGGCGTCGGCAAGTCGAGCATTCTGAACGCGCTCGACTCCAGCATGTCGCTCAAAACGGGCGAGGTGAGTCAAGCGCTTGGCCGCGGAAAACACACAACGCGCCACGTTGAGCTCTACGAGCTGCCCTGCGGCGCGGAGATCATCGACACGCCGGGCTTTTCCTCGTTCGAGACGACGGGGCTCAATCTGGAGCTCAAAGAGAATCTTCCCGAGTGCTTTCCGGACTTTGCACCCTACCTCGGTAACTGCCAGTTTGTCGGGTGCAGCCACACGAAGGAAAAGGGCTGCTCCGTGCGTCAGGCCGTGATGGACGGGAAGATCGTCAAGGGACGGCACGAAAGCTACTGCCGCCTTTACGACGAGCTCAAGGACCTGCGCGAGTGGAACGCGGGCAGCCAGCGGCGGCGCTGAACCAACTATAAAAAATCGACAAAGGCCTGTGCTGCATGCAGCACAGGCCTTTGCCTTTGAAAAAAAGAGATGAGAGAGGAAAATCAGCACTCTATCACTCAATCCTGAAACAGGGGAGTGGAGAGGTAACGGTCGCCGGTGTCGGGCAGCAGCACAACGATGGTCTTGCCCTTGTTCTCGGGACGCTTGGCGAGCTGGATACCGGCCCAGACGGCAGCGCCGGAGGAGATACCGACCAGCACGCCCTCGCTGTGGCCGACGAGCTTGCCGGTGGCAAAGGCATCGTCGTTTTCAACGGCGATGATCTCATCGTAGATCTTGGTATCCAAGACCTCAGGCACGAAGCCCGCACCGATGCCCTGGATCTTGTGCGCGCCCGCAACGCCCTTGCTCAGAACGGGGGAGGCGGCAGGCTCAACGGCGACAACCTTGACGTTGGGGTTCTGCTCCTTGAGGAACTTGCCCACGCCGGTCAGCGTACC
>CALAAN010000101.1 GCA_937884915.1 uncultured Oscillibacter sp. | reverse complement strand
TGGTCGAATAGAGCATCGCGGCAAGCAGGATATAGAGATATCCCCGTTTCCGATCTGTCGTCATCTTCTTCCTCCTCCTATGCCTCGCCTTTGGCGGCGCAGCATCATTGTATGCCCCGCTATGTTAAAATGCAATCCCGATCCGCTTTGTTCGAACAAAAAATGCCGCCCCGATTCGGGGCGGCATTTTGATCGCGGAAGAGGAAATTACCTGGCAACCTTGGCCTTCTTGCTCTCCCACTTGGTGACGCACAGCGCGCAGGAGATGTCGCCCGTGATATTGAGGCAGGTGCGGCCCATGTCGAAAAGACGGTCGATGCCGTAGATCAGCATGATCATATCGACGGGGATGTTCATCGCCTCGAGCACCATGGCGAGCATGATCATGCCCGCGCCCGGCGTACCGGCCGTGCCGATGGAGGCAAGCGTCGCGGTGACGACGATCGTGACCATCTGGCCAACGGTCAGCGTCATGCCGCAGCAAGCGGCGAGGAAGATGGTCGCGACGCACTGATAGATGGCCGTGCCGTCCATGTTGATCGTCGCGCCGAGGGGAATGACGAAGGAGGAAACGTCGCTCTCCGCGCCCATTTCATCCGCGCACTCCTTGCTCAGGGGGATCGTGGCGGCGGAGGAGGTGGAGGTGAAGGCGAAGATCATTGCGGGCGCAGCACCCTTGAAGAACTTGAACGGGCTGACGCCGGCAAACGCCTTGGCGGAGACCGAGTAGCAGACAACGGCGTGCACGATATAGCCGATGTAGGCGCACAGCAGCACGAGCGCGAGGTGGCCGAGGATCTCGGGGCCCTGATTGGCGACGACCCAGGTCATCATCGTAAAAACGCCGATGGGGCTGAGCGCGATGATGAAGGCCATCACGCGGTCGATGACCGCATAGAGGGAGCCGACGATATCCTGCGCGAGCTTGCCCTTTTCACCCGCGGCAAGAATGCCGCCGCCGAACATCAGCGCGATAACAATGACCTGCAGCATGTTCGCGTCGGTAAACGCCTTCCACATGTTGCTCGGGAAGATGGCGACCAGCGTATCCATGAAGTTCGCGCTCGTCGCGCCGTCCCAGACTTCACCGTCCGCCAGAGCAAGGTCCGTCGGGAAGAGGCCGGCGTTCAGGAAGATATTGGCAAACACCAGACCGATGACACAGGCGCAGGCCGTGGTGACGAGGAAGTAGGCGACCGTCTTCCAGCCGACGGAGCCGACCTTTTTCATGTCGCCCATCGAGATGATACCGTCGATCATCGACAGCAGCACGACGGGGACGACGATGAACTTGAGCAGGTTAACGAAGATGGTTCCAAAGGGTTTGAAATAGTTCGTCGTGATCTCGGGCTTACCGATAAAATAGAAGATAAGACCGACCACGATGCCCAGGATCAGTGCAAGAACGATCTGCACCGGCAGGCTCATTTTTTTCTTTTCCATACTACACACACTTTCTATCTAAAAATCCTCCACTTATAGACATTCTCAATAGGAGGTGTGCTTATTGTACTGCGTCGTTCGACATTTTGCAAGACTTTTTTTGCAAGAAATATTTCGTTTTCGGCGGAGTAATTTGTGACAAAAACGGTGGATATCCTTCATTTTTCTTGTGCAATATCCCAGCTTGCAATTTCTCCTGCTTTCGGGTATCCTTGGACAAACGACAGCGAATGAACAGGAGGAACGCCCCATGATGCTCTGCACCGCGCCGAAAAAGAAAAATCCCTCCCTTGGTATTGTTGTTTCTGTTTTTATTGATATTGTTTCTTTTGACCGGTAAGTTTTCTTACCGGTCTTATTTTTTGCCCGCGCGGGGTTCAACCACGTTTATTCAAATGAGAATAAAAATAAGAAGAAAGCAAAGAGGAAAATCACATGAAGAAAGAACTCGGACATGAAGCCATCTACGACGCCCGACAGCTGGGCACCCCCAGAATGTTGGTGCTGGGACTTCAGCACATGTTCGCCATGTTCGGCGCGACGGTGCTCGTCCCCATTCTGGTCCAGGGCTACGGCCTGCCGCTCTCCATCCAGACGACGCTGCTGTTCGCAGGTCTCGGCACGCTGCTGTTCCACGTCTGCACCAAGTTCAAGGTCCCTGCATTCCTCGGCTCCTCATTCGCCTACCTCGGCGGCTTCTCCACGGTCGCAACGCTCCCCGCATATGAGGGTATGGACCCGCAGGACAAGCTCGCCTATGCGCTCGGCGGCATCGTGATCGCAGGTCTGCTCTACCTGATCCTCGCGCTGCTGTTCAAGCTGCTCGGCGCAAAGAAGGTCATGCGTTACTTCCCGCCCATCGTCACGGGTCCGATGATCATCATGATCGGTCTGAACCTCTCCAGCTCCGCCATCAATAACGCTTCCACCTGCTGGTGGCTTGCGCTTGTCGCTATGGCCATCATCGTGGTCGCCAACATCTGGGGCAAGGGTATGGTCAAGATCATCCCGATCCTGCTCGGCGTCGTCGGCTCCTACATCGTCGCGGTCATCGCCGGTCAGGTCGACTTCTCCGGCGTGAGTGAGGCGAGTATCGTCGGCCTCCAGCAGTTCGTCATCGCCAAGTTCGACGTCTCCGCCATCCTGGTCATGGCTCCCATCGCCATCGCGGCCATGATGGAGCACATCGGCGATATCTCCGCCATCTCCTCCACCACCGGCAAGAACTTCATCGAAGACCCGGGCCTGCACCGCACGCTCGTCGGCGACGGTCTCGCCACCGCGTTCGCCGGTATGTTCGGCGGCCCTGCCAACACCACCTACGGTGAGAACACCGGCGTGCTCGCCCTCTCCAAGGTCTACGATCCCCGCGTCGTCCGCCTCGCCGCGCTCTACGCCATCATCCTGAGCTTCTCCCCCAAGTTCGACGCGCTCGTCAACTCCATCCCCGCGGCCATCGTCGGCGGCGTCAGCTTCATCCTCTACGGTATGATCTCTGCGGTCGGCGTGCGCAACATCGTGGAAAACCAGGTTGACCTCACCAAGTCCCGCAACCTGATCATCGCAGCGGTCATGTTCGTCAGCGGCCTCGGCTTCAGCTCGGTCGGCGGCATCACCTTCACCGTCGGCGGCGCGGCCGTCACCCTCTCCGGTCTCGCCATCGCAGCCCTGTGCGGCGTCATCCTGAACGCCATCCTCCCCGGCAACGACTACGAGTTCGGCGTCAGCGTCGTGGGCGACAAATCCGCCGACCTCGGCAGCTACTAAGAAGCAATCCTCCAAGCGCAAATCAAAAAGGAAGCGGCACGCGCCGCTTCCTTTTTTCACTTCTTCGTGCTATACTCTATCCAAAATCCTTTGCAGGAGGCATCATTCATGGAAACCATTAAGCCCGGGCGCTACCGCCACTTCAAAGGCAGGGAATATGAGGTCCTCGGCATCGCCCGCCACTCAGAGACGGAGGAGGAGCTCGTCGTCTACCGCGCGCTGTACGGCGAGTTCGGCCTCTGGGTACGGCCCGTCAGCATGTGGAACGAGACCGTCGAGCGCGACGGCAAGACGTTCCGCCGCTTCACCTATATCGGCCAATGACGGATTATACGCTCATCCGCGCCAGACGGCGCACGATGTCCCTGCAATTGGACCGCGACGGCCGAGCCGTCGTCCGTGCGCCCTACGGCGTCAAAAAGGAGTTCATCGACCGCTTCGTCGCCGAGCACGAGGGCTGGATTGCCCGCGCCCGCGAAAAGCAGCAGGCGCGCCGCCTTGCCCATCCCGAGCCGACGGACGAGGAGCGCAAGGCGCTCATCGCGCAGGCGAAGGAATATCTCCCGATGCGCGTCGCCTATTGGAGCTCAATCATGGGCCTCACGCCGACGGGCCTCAAGATCACGTCCGCACGCACGCGCTTTGGCTCGTGCAGCGGGAAAAACAGCATCTGTTTTTCCTGGCGGCTGATGCAGTACCCACCCGAGGCCACCGACTATGTCATCGTCCACGAGCTCGCGCACATCCGCCATCATAACCACTCCCCCGCGTTCTACGCGCTCATTGAGCGCTACATGCCCGACTGGCACGAACGGATGAAGCTGCTGAAAGAATAATGCAGCTCAGCGACTTATGACTGCGGGCCGTTACATTCAGATCTTCGTTTTTCCTCTTCCGTGAAAAAGCCGACCGCAAACACGACCACCGCTATCAGAAACAGGATGAACGCTGCTCCGCCCAGTCAGGTGCTTCGGTTCCCATCCCCCACAGCGGCGAGAATCGCCGTCAGCATCAGCATGATGCCTGTCAGCATCCGTTTGATAGCTTTCATCCAGTCGTCCTCTCTCTTTTCCGTCATTTGTCAATACGAAAGGATGATCTTTCTGCACGCCGCGCAGCGCGAGGCCTTGCACGCGGCAGGCGACCAGGGGTCGTAGGTCAATTTGATGTCGTCTTTCTTCGGGATCATGATCCTGCCGGTATGGAGATCCGCGGAATAAATGATCTCTTTCATGCTCTGGACATATCCCGTCTCCATCTCAGTTCCGCAGTAGGGGCATTTCATTGTGTTTCCTCCTTTGGGCGTGGTTTCTCTCACTATCTTCTTGTATCATAGCATATTTTTAGAAAATTGCAACAAAAAGCCGCCCGGGGAGTATTCCCCGGGCGGCGATCTTGCTTTTCTCTTATTTGTTGAGCTTCAGCCGGAAGTCTTCGCCTTCGGCGGCGTACTCCACTTTATAGCCCTGCTTTTCGGCAAAGCGGGTGACGTTTTCCACGCAGGTCATGCTGTCGACCAGCACGTCGAGAGACGCGGGCGCGTTCTTCTTCACCTCGTTCTGCACCATCACCACGGGCATGGGGCAGGAATAACCTCTTGCGTCAACAGTCATTGCGATGTTCCTCCTTTACTTGGCGGCCGCAGCAGGCGCGCCGGCGGTCTTGGGCATATTCCACAGGGATACGCCCAGCATGATGAGGATACCCAGGCACACGGCTACCTTGCCGTTGGTGGAGATGCCGCCCACCACGATCTCCTTGGCCTCGTTCATGGCGTCGGCATTGCCGGCCAGACCGAAGTTGTGGGCAAAGGCCGCGCCCACGATCATGCCGAACACGGTCACGGCGCTGTCGCCGTTGCCCTCGCCGGCCAGGATCAGCTGACGCAGCGGGCAGCCGCCCAGCAGCACGCTGCCCCAGCCCACCAGCACCATGCCCAGCAGGTTCCACAGCTGGCTGCTGTGGGCGATGGGCTGCAGCTCAAAGCCAAGCTTGA
>CALAAN010000100.1 GCA_937884915.1 uncultured Oscillibacter sp. | reverse complement strand
CTGCGCGCGAGATGGCGCTATGTCAAAGAGGGGAACATGATCGAGATCTATGAGATCCCCTACACCACGGCGACGGAAATTATCATGGACAAGGTCGCCGAGCTCATCAAGGCCGGAAAGATCCGCGAAATTGCCGATATGCGCGACGAGACGGACCTGAACGGCCTGAAGCTTACGATCGATCTGAAACGAGGCGTGGACCCGGACAAGCTCATGCAGAAGCTGTTCAAAACCACGACGCTGCAGGACTCGTTCGGCTGCAACTTCAATATCCTCATCGGCGGAATGCCGCGCGTGATGGGCGTGCGCGAAATTTTCGAAGAGTGGACGGCGTGGCGCTGCGAGTGCGTCAAGCGGCGGGTGTATTTCCAGCTGCAAAAGAAAAAGGACAAGCTGCATCTTCTTAAGGGCCTCGGAAAGATCCTTCTGGATATCGACAAGGCCATCGCCATCATCCGCGAGACGGAGCTGGACGCCGAGGTCGTGCCGAACCTCATGATCGGCTTCGGCATCGATCAGGTGCAGGCCGAGTACGTCGCGGAGATCAAGCTGCGCAATATCAACAAGGAATTCCTGCTGAACCGCTTGCAGGAGACCGACAGCCTCGAAAAGGAGATCGCGGAGCTTGAAGCGCTGCTGGGCTCGGACAGAAAGATCAAGGCCGTCATCTGCAAGGAGCTCGACGCGGTCAGCGCAAAATTCGGCCAGCCGAGAAGGACGCAGCTCGTCTATGATCACGAGCTGGACGTTCCCGACGAGCCCGATGTGCCCGACTATCCGGTCACGGTGTTTTTATCGCGCGAGGGCTATTTCAAAAAGATCACGCCGCAGTCGCTCCGGATGTCCGGCGAACAGAAGTTTAAGGAGGGCGACGGCCTTCTTATGAGCCGCGAGACGACGAACAGCGCCGAGCTTCTCGTCTTCACCGACAAGTGTCAGGTCTACAAGACGCGCCTTTCCGACTTTGACGACGCAAAAGCATCTGCGCTCGGAGACTATCTTCCCAGCAAGCTCGGCTTTGACGAGGGCGAAAGCTTCTTTGCCGCCGTCTTCCCGGGCGATTATTCGGGGAATCTCCTGTTCGTCTTTGAAAACGGCAAGTGCGCAAAGGTCGAGCTTTCCGGCTACGCGACGAAAACGAACCGCAGAAAGCTCACCGGCGCGTACTCCGACAAGAGTCCGCTGGTGTCCGTCCTCGCGCTTTCACAGGAGGAAGAGCTGGTGCTCTTCGCGTCGGATTCGCGGGCGCTCATTTTCTCAACGGCGCAGCTGAGCGCAAAGACGACGAGAGCCACGCAGGGCGTTGCGGTCATGGCGCTCAAAAAGAACGCGAAGGTCGTTCGCGTGCAGACGCTTGCAGACAGCGCGATCGCCAATCAGGCACGCTACCGCGCACGCACCATTCCGGGCGCAGGCGCGCTTCTGCGGCAGGAGGATACGGAGGAAACGCAAATTTCATTGGACATCTGATTTTTACGGGAGGCTTGCGGCATGGAACGAAAACCGGTCTGGAGCATGGTCAGGTACTGCGCGCTTCTGGTGGTCGGAAACGCGATGTTTGCGCTGGGCTTTAACCTGTTTCTGGCGCCGAATTCGCTGAACGTCGGGGGCTTAAGCGGCATTGCGATGATCTTACAGCGGCTTTTGGGGCGCGGCGGCATCGGCTTTTACACGGCGGTGATGAACATTCCGCTGTTTGTGATCGGCTACCGGCAGCTCGGGCGCGGCTTTTTCTTCGGGTCTCTGATCGGCATGGTCTGCAACTCGCTGTTCATCGACCTTTTGGCCGGGCTTCCCACGCCGCAGGTCGAGACGATGCTTGGCGTGATCTTCGGCGGCGTCCTCACCGGCGCAGGACTTGGGCTCGTGTTCCTGCCGGGCGCGACGACGGGCGGCACCGACATTCTCGCGCGGCTATTAAAGCGGCGGCTGCGCGAGGTGAAGATGGGCTATGTGACGCTTGCGATCGACACAGTCGTTCTCGTGCTCACGGGCCTTGTCTTCCGCGACATTTCCAAAACGCTCTACAGCGCCATCACGCTGTTCATCTGTTCGCGCGTTCTCGACGCTGTGCTGTACGGTTTGGATTATTCGAGCGTTGCGCTCATCATTTCCGAGCGCTATGAGGACGTGTACCGCGCGATTGATAAGCAGTTAGATCGCGGCGTGACGTTTCTGGAAGGACGCGGCGGCTACACCGGCCAGCCCAAAACGGTTCTCATGACGGCCGTCAAGAGCCGGCAGATCTCCGAGCTCAAGCAGCTCGTGCAGTGCATCGACCCGAGCGCGTTCATGATCGTCCAGCCCGCGCATCAGGTGCTCGGCGAGGGATTTAAGCGCTACTCAGATGATATTTAGTCAAAAAAGGCAGATTTCAGACGAAAGGAGCGAGGCGGGATGAGGAAGGTTCGGCTGACGGCGGCGGCTTTGTCGCTTTGCGCGGCGTTATCGGCGTGCAGCCGCTTCGTTCCGTCAAGCTACACCCGCGTTTCGGCGCACAGCCAGAGCCAGGCCGAGCAGCAGGACAAGAACGTCGTAAGCGTCGGGGACTACGCCGGCCTTCGCCGGGCCATCCGCGATTTTGTGCGCGGAGGGGTCGAGCACGGCGTCATCCGCGTCCGGCAGTACACCGGAACGCT
>CALAAN010000099.1 GCA_937884915.1 uncultured Oscillibacter sp. | reverse complement strand
TTTACTTAAATCTCCGCACGCTGCACGAGCGCGGCGAGCTGCCGAGCCGCAGCTCGGATATCTACGCGATGTTCTCCGCTGCGATGATCGATCCGCTGCCGTCGAAAAGGCGCGAATTCCTGGCCGTCATGGGTCTTGCGGACGAATTCACCGTCGAGATGGCCGAGGCCGTCACCGGCAGCAAAAGCACTGCCGCAATCTTGCAGACGCTGACCGAGCAGAACGCCTTTGTCAAGCGTCTGCCGGATGGCGTGACGTTCCGCTTCCACCACATGATGAAGGACTGCGCCGAGCGCACGTTCCACACGATGGAGCCGCGGCAGCAGGCAGTTTACCATAACAGATATGGCGAGTGGTACGAGGCGCACGAGCAGTATCTGCACGCGCTCAAATTCTACCGCTTTGCCGAAAATTACGACGCGGCGCTGCGCGTCATCCGGCGCGACGCGGGCATCCTGCTCACATCGCTGGGTGCGCAGCAGGTGCTTGACTTCATCGCCCGCTGCCCAATCGAAACGCTCAAGGAGCACCCGCTCTCGCTCCTCGTTCTGATGCGCAGCATGTTCAACTGGCGGCAGATCCCGAAGATGCTCGAACTCAAGGAGCTGCTGCTCACCGCGATCAACGAGCACCCCGACTGGCCGGAGAGCGAGCGCGGCGACCTGCTCGGCGAGTGCGACCTCATCATGAGCTTTCTGATGTACAACGACATCTCCGCGATGAGCCGCCTGCACCGCAGCGCGAGCGCGCAGATGTCGCGCCCTGCCATCAGCATCCAGAAAAGCGGCGGCTGGACGTTCGGCTCGCCGTCGGTGCTGATGATGTTCTACCGTGCGCCGGGCGAGCTCCAGAGCGAGCTCCAGGAGATGGACGAGTGCATGCCGCACTACTATAAAATCACGAACGGCCACGGGCAGGGTGCGGAGACCATCATGCGCGCGGAGGCTGACTTCATGCGCGCCCGCTTCGCCGACACGCAGATCATGCTCGAGCGCGCCTACGCGCAGATCGACGGCAACGGGCAGGAAAACATGGCCCTGTGCTGCGATTTTCTCGCCTGGCGGCTCTCGCTCTGCACTTCTTTCACGCCGCGCGAGTCCTTCGATCAACGGCGGCAGACGCTGCTGCGGCAGCACAACGTCGCGTGGCTCAACATTCTGCAAAGCTCCTGCGCTTACTATTACGCACTGCTGGGGCTGCCCGAAAAGATTCCCGCGGTCTTCCGCGAGCATCAGCTCGCCTCCATCCACTTCCTTGCGCCCGGAAAGCCGATGATGGAGCTCATCGAAAATCAGGTCTACCTCGCCCAGGGCGAGTACGCCAGGGTCATTGGCCGCAGCGAGGCGCTGCTTGCCGTATGCGAGGCGCTACACTACGCGCTCGTCGCGCTGCACATCCGCCTTCAGACCGCAGCGGCCTACGAAATGCTCGGCAAACGCGAGACGGCAGACGAGCTTTTGACCTCTGCCCTCGCCGCGGCAGAGCCGGACGCGCTCTATCTGCCGTTTGTCGAAAACTACCGCTACTTGAAAACCGCGCTCACGCGCGGCGCGGGCGCGAAATTTGCCGCATTTGTTCAGGCGGTCACGCCGCTTGGCGAGGACTTTGAACGCCGCTGCGGCGAAAAGCGCGCGGAGGGCTCCCGCCCCGCTGCGCTTGCGGGCCTCACCGAGCGCGAGAGCGCCATCGCCACGCTCGTCGCCCAGCGCCTGAGCAATCGCGAGATCGCCGAGCAGCTCTTCTTGTCCGAGGGCAGCGTGAAGCAGTACATCAACCAGATCTACTCCAAGCTTCTCATCACAGGCGACGTGCGCACCAAGCGCAAACGGCTCGCCGAGCTCGCCGCGCCAAAGAGCTAAGACGCAGCTTGGACACAGCGCACCCGCTTCTGCATTACCGCTCCTACCCAATTATCTAACCTTTGGTTAATACCAACTTTTCCCGATCCACCGTACAATGGCTGTACGGTGGATCTTTTATTTTCCGGAGGGGAGGAATGCCTTTGTACCGAAAATACATCTCAGCCGTCACACCGCTCCCGGACTACATTCTCCGGGTGGACTTTGTCTCCGGCAGCCGCCTGCTGCTCGATATGAAGCCCTATCTCGACAAGCTGCGCTTCCGCCCGCTTGCCGATCCCGCGGTGTGGAACAGCACCATGACGAACGGTATCTTTGTCCGCTTCGACAACGTGGAGCTGAGCCATGATGAAATCCTGTCCATGGCGGAACGGGCGCACTAATCGCGCCGATTTTTGAAAATTGAGAGGAGAACATCATGAAAAACGCTTGTAAGCACTTTGCCCTTTACACCCTGACGCTGATCCTTTGCCTTGCCCTCGCCGCCTGCGGCAGCGACACCTCCGACGACTCCGCAGACTACGGCGACGACTTCACCACGCCGTCGACGATCGACGGCTTTGTCAAGGAAAGCTACGACAGCTACGATTACAGCTCCTTCGAGGGCTACTATCTGCCCGACAGCGGCACGGACTTTGACTATCTCATCATCGACAGCGACGGCTCGCGCTGGCGCATCGGCAGCAATGATGACCTCGCCGCCAGCGGCTATTTACAGTACGACGCGGACTACGACTGCATCTACGCCTACAACGAGCACGACGGCATCGCCTATCAGTTCTCCGCCGACGGCAGCAGCGTGAGCATCTATTCGCTCGGCTCGTTCACGTATGAAATGAGCCTCGACGAGTTCGACGCGCAGGTCCAAGACTATAACGACAACTTAGTCGATCTCTCTTACCTTGCGGGCATCTGGTATCTGGACGGCGAGCTTGACGCCGACAGCTACATCTACATCGACAGCAGCGGCGGTCTCTGGGGGCTCTATGAGCGCGCCCCCGGCGTGGAGACGACCGAAGTCGACGGCGGCTTCATCTCGGCCCCGACCGATGTGGACGACGTGTACTACGCCGTTTCCACGACGTATCAGGATGTCACCTATGAGTTCACGCTCTTTGACACCGATT
>CALAAN010000098.1 GCA_937884915.1 uncultured Oscillibacter sp. | reverse complement strand
GCTCCTTTCTGTTGCTTGACAAATAATTACGGTATAATTATAATATGCTTATGGAAGAACTAAAGTTTGAATGGGACCCGCACAAAAACGAGATCAACAAGCGGAAGCATGGCCTGTCTTTCGAGGCGGCAAAGGAGGTCTTTTACGACGAGTTCGCCATCCTGTTCGACGATCCTGACCACTCTGTCGAGGAAGAACGCTTTCTCATCATCGGTTTGGCCCGCTCCGAACAAATCTGCATCGTGAGCCATTGCTACCGCGACAATGAAAATGTCATCCGCATTATCTCGGCCAGAAAAGCGACCAGCGCCGAGCGGCGGACCTATCTCGACCGGAGGTGATTTTATGAGAGACGAGTACAACATCGACGAGCTGAACCCTCGCAAAAATCCTTACGCAAAAATGCTGAAAAAACAGGTCACCATCAATCTCGATGCTGACACCGTCGACTATTTCAAGGCGCAGTCGACCGCATCCGGCATCCCATACCAGAGCCTCATCAATCTGTATCTGCGCGATTGCGTTTCAAACAACCGCCAGTTGCACATGACGTGGCAATGAGCCTTTCCCGGGCAGCAAAAAGAGCCGCCCTGTCGTCCTTGACAAAGCGGCTCGCGGATGATATATTGATGCCAACAGGAATGACGCACTGGCGAGGTGGCGGTCGTTCCCCAATCGAATTTAGAATCCGAGGAAAGCGCCGCTGCCTTTTAGGTGGCGGTTATTTCTTTAGGTCCAGCCCTAACTTGATAGCCGCGATAACAAGCATAAGTAACGCAATGGTTTCTGCTGCTGTCATGCGGTCACCCCCTTGCGGGGGAACAACCTGTTTCACATTCCTGTTGGCGCGACCATGATATCATGCGCGCTGTGCTTTGTCAATTTGTGTCGTGCCGCCCTTCGGGGCGGCTTTTCTTATAGGGGTGTTGCGTTGGCCCGCAAGAACGTCAGCAGGTCCCCGGTGGGTTCCTCGTCGAAGGTGACGGTGCGATAGATTGAATTTTTCCATTTGTTGTTCGAGTACACTTCGGTTCTTTTGTAGGTTCCAGTCACAAAGTAAAACGTAAAACCAGCAAACGATCTGGCTGAGCCTATTGCCACAAAATTCGACAAATTGCAAGTGAACGCAGTTTCGTAGTTGAAAGCGCTGTCAATTGATACCGTTTCGTTAAAATACCACGTCAGGCTCACTTTCTCTTTCATTCGTCTCGGCCTGTTAAAAATCATCCCGCTCACCCCTTGTAGCTCAGCGTGATGACCGTCACGTAGACCTCAATCGCGCTTGTCGGCACTTCCGAGCACTGGAACGTCAGGCTGTTCGCCGCCTGCGCCACGCATAGCACGCCG
>CALAAN010000097.1 GCA_937884915.1 uncultured Oscillibacter sp. | reverse complement strand
GCGGTCTCGCCGCCCGTGCTTCTCTCCTTCTGCCAGGGTACTTTCATCCTGTCGTCTCCTTTTCCGTTTAGTCATCGCGCCGCGCGCTCCACCGCGCGCATCGCAATGCCGCCTCCGCGTTCCTTTTTCGCGATCGACACGGCAAAATACCGCATCTCGTCCATCGCGTGATCTCTCTCCTTTTTCGGCCGGTCCCGCCCCGTTCCGCCGTCCTCCCAGCAGTAAGCTGCGATCTCGCTAAGGCAGCTCTCACAGCCCTCGCAGATCACGATCTTTCGCTGCTTTAGGAGGTTCGCCGTCACGCGGATGCCGTCCGCCACATCGTTGTCCGCCTTGCTCACGGGGAAGCCCTCGCGCCGCAGCGCCTCGATAAAGCTCGCCGCCGACGGGTCGACGATCACCTTCTCCACCGTCTCCCCCGCCGCGAACTCTTTAAGGTCCGCCGCATACTCCGCGTCCGTCTTCTGCCGCCCCTCTCTGCGCGAATCGAAATAATACTCCCGTGCCCGGTACCACACGCCGTCCTTGAGCGCCCACAGCCCGAAGCTCGTCGGATTCACTGTCCCATAGTCGATGGAGATCCGCACCCGCTCCCACGGCTTCTCCGGCACACGAGCGCAGTACTCCTGCGGCGTGAAGAAGTCATAGATCAGTCCCTTCGCCGCCGTCCACTCGCCTAAGATGAACCTCCGGTAAAATGTCCCGCTGTACGCCTTTTCGTACCGCGCTCGAATGCGCGGCGAGAGCGAGGGATTGTCGTCCATCGTAAAGTGCAGATACAGCGCCCCGCGCTCCTCCGCGCGCAGGATCCACTCGCGGTAGAACCAGTGCATCGGCCCCTCGGGGTTGCAGTTGAACCACAGCTTGCTGCCCGATATGCTGCATCGCGCGCTCGCCTGCTCCACAAACGAGCGCGGCATCAGCGCCGCCTCGTCGAACAGCACTCCCGCCAGCGTCACGCCCTGGATGAGCGCCGCGCTCCCCTCGTCGTAGCCACCGAAGAGGTAAAACCGATTTTCCCGCCCGCCGCTGCGCACGATCACTAAGTTTTCGCTCCGCTTTTCCTCGCAGTGAAAGCCCAGCGCCGTCACCTTCGGCAAGATCTCATGCAGCACGTTGCGCCGCAGCGACACGATCGTCTTCCCGCACAGCGCAAACTGCTCTCCGCTAAAGCGCCGCATCGCCCACAGGAAAAAGCCCATCCCCATCGACAGCGTCTTTCCGCTTCGCACCGCCCCGTCGCAGATGATCGCGTCGTACTCTTGGTACCTTGGGTTCGCCCACCAGGTCATCGCCGTCTTCTGCTTGGCGGAAAACTGCTTCACGGCCGCCAATCGTCCTTCTCCT
>CALAAN010000096.1 GCA_937884915.1 uncultured Oscillibacter sp. | reverse complement strand
CAAGGATGGCAAATTCCTGCCCCAGAGCATCCAGACCGACAAAAAATTTCTGAAACTTGCGGGGATCCAGCCGAAGCAGCGCTCAGATGCAGAATAAAAACACAGTCGCGATTGCGCCGCACCTGCTTTGCCGCGCTGGTGTTTGCGGGCGAAAATCGCGCGTGGTACCATGAAAAAACAAAGGGGGGCAGGAAAACGATGAATATCGAGAGGACAAAACAGTTTTACCGTGATCTCAGACAGTCTGACCTGTGCGGCTGCGCCTATTGCCGTAACTATGTAAAAGAGGTCGCGAAGGCCTATCCCATCGTGACGGCGTATCTCGAAACGCTCGGCGTCGACATCGCAAAGCCGTTTGAGACGATGCCGCTCGAGCTGGATGAAACCGGCCGGATGCCGTATGTCGGGCCGCAGTACCTTGTCTTCGGCGAGGAAGAGGGTTTTGCCGCCGCGACGGTCAAGGATGTTAACAACGTCGAGGTCCGCCTTGCGCAGTCCCACCCGGGCGACGATATTCAAGAGCCGCACTTCGTGATCGAGATCGAGCCGATCTACCTGCCATGGACGATGGATGGAAACTGAATGCGGGAAAAATCAAAACGATAAAAGGAGGAATCTACATGAGTTCTGCAATCATCAAAATGAAGCGCGAAGCAAAAACCGATTTGGCGGAGGTGTCCAAAGGCATTCTCGATGATTTCAAGGGCGACGTCGCCGAGCTGTCTCTGGAGCAGCTGTCGGAGGTGAACGGCGTTCAGGTGCTGCTGCTCATTTTAGAGCGGTACTATATGAGAAACGGCAGCATGGCCGTCAGCACGGTGCAGATCATCGACTCCGGAGAGGTCCAGCAGGCGACGATCGCAGGCACCGGAGGCGGCGAAGGTCTCATGAACATCAGTTTGGGCGCCAATCAGGATTTTGCGCGCAGGGTTGCCAGGGTTTTGACGAAGCTCGGCTTTGAGGAAGTCAAACCGTAATTTTAGATATCAGGGGGGGGCGCGGCTGCGCCCCTTTTCAATTTGTCCCATTTGTGGTATACTCTGGGCAAAATCAAGGAAAAGCGAGGAAAACGGTCATGGAAACCATTGCAGCCATCGCCACGGCGCAAAGCCCGTCGGCCATCGGCATCGTGCGCCTGAGCGGAGAGGGGACGCGGCGCGTGCTCGCCGCGCTGTTCACGCCCGCGAGCGGCACGGCGGTCGAAGAGTTGCCGTACCGCCGTATGACGTATGGTGACATCCGCTCGGCGGATGGTGCGCTGCTCGACCGCGGCATGGCCGTCTGCTTTTCCGCCGCCCACAGCTACACGGGCGAGGAGAGCGCCGAGCTCCACTGCCACGGCTCGCCCGTCGTGCTGAGCGAGGTGCTGCGCTCGGCGTTCGCCGCGGGCGCGCGGCAGGCAAGACCCGGTGAGTTCACACAGCGGGCGTTTTTGAACGGCAGGCTCGACCTCACCGAGGCCGAGGCCGTCATCGACCTCATCGACGCCGAGACCGCCGAGAGCGCGCGCAATGCCGCGGCCCAGCTCTCCGGCGCGCTGCGCCGCCCGATCGAAGATGCTTACAATAAACTGCTCGATGTTTCGAGTCGCTTTTACGCCGTCGTCGATTACCCCGACGAGGACATCGAAGACCTCTCGCGCGAGGAGACCGAGCGCACGCTTCTATTCTGTGAAGAGGCGCTTTCCGACTTGCTCGGCACGTTCGCGCGCGGAAAAGTGCTCAAAAACGGCGTCGCGACAGCCATCATCGGCGCGCCGAACGCGGGCAAAAGCTCGCTTTTGAACGCGCTCGTCGGCTTTGACCGCGCCATCGTTACGGACATCGCGGGTACGACGCGCGACACGGTGGAGGAAAAGGCCGCCGTCGGCGGCGTCCTGCTGCGCCTCATCGACACGGCGGGTCTGCACGAGACCGACGATCTCGTCGAACAGCTCGGCGTCGAGCGGTCAAAGAAGGCCGTCGAGGACGCTGATTTGATCCTCGCGCTGCTCGACAGCAGCGCGGGCCTGCCAGCGTCCGAAGAGCGCGCGGCGGAAATG
>CALAAN010000095.1 GCA_937884915.1 uncultured Oscillibacter sp. | reverse complement strand
CCCTCGCGTTCTCTTGGGGGATCTAAAGGGGGCCATTCTCTCACGTGAGAGAATGGCCCCCTTTATCCGCACCCCCACGCGGCGTGGGGGCTATTTCCCTCTGCGCAGCAGAGGAACTTACTTCTCCTCCTCCGCCGCCTTGATCTTGGCGAGTTCCTCTTCCTCCAGCTGGCGATACGCCACCTTACCAACCAGAGTCTTCGGCATATCCTCCTTGAACTCGATGTCATACGGCATGGCGTACTTTGCAACATTCTTGCGGCAGTAAGCCAGCAGCGTCTGCTTGGTCTCCTCGGTCGCGGGCACGCCCGGCGCGAGCTTGACGAACGCCTTGACCTTCTGCATCTTGTAAGGATCGGGCACGCCGATCACGCAGCTCATCTGCACATACTCGTGCGCGTCGAGGATATTTTCGATCTGTCCGGGATAGACGTTGTAGCCCGACGAGATGATCATGCGCTTGGCTCTGCCGCGGAAGTAGACAAAGCCCTGCTCGTCCATCATGCCGAGGTCGCCCGTATAGACCCACGTCAGGCCGTCAGCGTGTGTGCGCAGCGTCTGCGCCGTCTCCTCGGGGTTGTTCATGTACTCCTTCATCACGGTCGGGCCCGCGAGCAGAATCTCTCCCTCCTGACCGTAGGGCACTTCCTTGTCAGTACCCGGCTCGACGATCTTGATGTACGTGTCGGGGAACGGCAGGCCGATGGACCCCTCCTTATACATGTGCGGCGGCGTCAGGCAGCAGGCCGTGACCGTCTCGGTCGTGCCGTAGCCCTCGCGCACCTGGATAGACGCCTTGTGGTCGTAGAGGAACTTGTCAAATTTCTTCTTGAGCTCGATCGACAGACTGTCGCCGCCGGAGAACACGCCCTTGAGCGAGCTCAGGTCTGCGCCGTCCATGCTGGGCAGCCGCAGCAGCGCCTCGTAGAGCGTCGGCACGCCCGCGATGAAGTTGCACTTGTACTTCACGATCTGCTTGGCATAGCTCTTGGCCGTAAAGCGCGGGATCAGGATGCAGCGGCCGCCCTGCGAGAGCATCGTGTGCACGCACACGCCGAGGCCGAAGCCGTGGAACAGCGGCATCGCCGCGAGCATGCGGTCGCCCGGGCGGAACATTGGGTTCGCCGCAATGACCTGCTGTCCGAGCGCATTGAAATTCTTGTTCGTCAGCACAATGCCCTTCGTCGTGCCGGTCGTGCCGCCGGAATACAGGATAACGGCGGGGTCCGCGCCTTCGCGCTTGACCTTATAAGTCTTGTAGTAGCAGGAGCGGGAGAGCTTCATAAAGTCTCTCCACATGATGACCGGCGCATCCTCGGGAATTTTCTCGATCTTGCGGCCTTCAGTGAGCATATAGCCCGCCTTGATGGTCGGGGACAGCGCGTCGCGCACGCTCGCGATGATCATGTTCACGACCTTCGTATTTTCGCGAATCTTTTCAAACTTGTTGTAAAACTGGTCGAGCGTCACCGCCGCCACGCTCTCCGAGGCGTTGAGGTAGAACTCGATCTCCTTCTCCGCCGAGAGCGGATGGATCATGTTCGCAATGCCGCCGACAAGGTTTACCGCATAGAACATGTAAATGGCCTGCGGGCAGTTCGGCATGGCGATCGTCACCTTGTCGCCCTCGCGCACGCCGATGGTCTTGAGCGCCTTGGCGCACTGCTCGATCTCGCGGATCATCTGGCGATAGGTCGTCGACTTGCCCATAAACGTAAAGGCGATATAGTTGGGATACTTCTTCGCTACGTTTTCCACGGCCTCGAACATCGAGCCGTCGAAATACTCCAGGTGCATCGGCACCTCGCCCATGGAGTCCTTCCAGGGCGTCTTCACAATGGAATCACTCATATTCTACTTCCTCCGATAACGGTCGTTCCAAAAGGGTGGGGTGTTCTAACAGATATTTGAAAAGGCGCACGCTCTTTGCGTAGTAATAGCCGTCGGCGATACGCTCGTCCACAGTGAGACCGAGGTCGACCGTCTCCTGCATCTCGACCAGACCGTGCTCATCGTACACCGGCGTCCACTTCTTTTCGCCGATGATGCAGAACAGCGAGCTCGTGCCCCAGTTCGTCAGGTGATGGTAGCCGCTCTTCAAGTGGATGGAACCAAGATTTGAGAGAAACACCGAGCTGTAGTTCGGGTCCTTCCCGATGAGGAAATCGGGACACCAGCCGTGCTTGTCGAGCCAGCGGATGAAGTGGATCGCCGCCTTGGCCAAAAAGCGCGGCATCTTATTGAGGATGTTCATGCTGTTGTCGGTCGTGTTGACCTTCTTCTGCTCGCGGCAGGCCGAGACCTCCTGATGGATCTCCTCATGGATGGTGTCGATCGTTGCATCCGGCTTCGCTTCCAGCAGAGCGACCGCCTCTTCGCTGCCGTCCGCAAACTCCTTCTTGATGACAAAGCCCGCCGTCACCTTATTGCGCTGATAGTAGTTCTCGTTCGCGTAAAAGCGGTTGAGCTTCGGCCGCAAAATGACCGTCTTGACAAGCGCCGTTAAGATCACGTGGAAAAACGTGTACTTGAACGGGATGCCCTCGTAGTTTTTCGTCGCAATGTAGTCCTTGATGGGCCCTAAATTCACGCGCTCTGCGATATACGCTTCGTTGTCCGCGCGATTTGGATAGATGATGCCCATGATAAAGTGCAGCGAATCCACATCCCGCAGCAGCGTCGCGTCGCGCCGGTCGCCCCAGCGCCTTTTCTGTTCTGCCATAAAACCTTCTTCCTTTTCTTTCGGTCTTGCTTCTCTTCTCCACCCTTCCACAAGTGGAACCCCTCTTAGGGTGTATCTGAAAACAGCGCTTAGATGTGCAAAATGCTGAAAGCGACAC
>CALAAN010000094.1 GCA_937884915.1 uncultured Oscillibacter sp. | reverse complement strand
CGGGAGGTCAGGCAGCAAAAATTTCGCCTGACGGTGTATGCCCTGTCGCTTCTGCTGTTCCTGTATCAACTGCTGACGGCGCTGGGCGCCGTCTCGATTCAGCGCTTGCTCCCCGAGCAGGTCCGGTTTGATGTCGAGATGCTCCTTGGCCTTGCCTTTGCGCCGCTCTTGCTGGCGATGATCTGTTTCCTCATTCGGGACACATGGCGGCGCATGTGTGACCGGCCGCTGTGACGCCTCGGCGTGAGACCAGGAGGAAAGAGAGAGGAAAATGGAACGTTCCTATTCTGTAAAGGCCATTTTGGCCGCGCTGGGCAAATCCGTTTTGTATCTGCTCTTCTTTTCGTTGACGCAGGTTTTCGTTGGCGCTGCCTATGGTATCGCTGCTGCCTTTGGTGAGGTGGTCAACGGAGGAGGCGACATGGCGCAGGGCGCGCAGGCGTTTGCGGAGCAGCTTTTGGATGGCTTGCCTGCGCTCACGCTGTTGGCGAATGTTGTTATCGTCGCGGTACTGCTGCTGTGGTTCCTGCTGCGGAAAAAGCCGCTATCCGAGGGGGCAGGCCTTCGCCGCTGCTCGGGCTGGACGGCGGGCTTCTGCGCCTTCGGCGCGGTCGGCCTCTATGTGATCGTCAGTCTGGCGCTTGCCCTGCTGCCGGAAAGCTGGATGGCCGAGTATGGGGAGGCCATGCGCCTCAGTGCAGAGACGGGATGGATTCCGGCACTCGCCGTTGTGGTCGGCGCGCCGCTTGCGGAGGAGCTCGTGTTCCGCGGGATCATCCAGTCGCGGCTGGAACGCGCTATGCCCGCGTGGATCGCCGTGGTGCTGCAAGCTGCGCTCTTCGGCCTCATCCACGGGGCGCCGGTGCAGATCGCCTATGCGTTCGTCATGGGTCTGCTCTTCGGATACATCCGCCATCGCACGGGGAGCATCCTGCCCACGATCGCCGCGCACGCCGCGTTCAACGCGATGAACGACCCGCTGGGTCTTTTGGGCGGCTTTGCGGAGAAGTGGCAGTTTCTTGCCGTCATGGCCGCCGTATGCGCGGCGGGCTGCGTGCTCTGCCGCCGCGGTTTGACGGAGATGACGGCAGTGCCGGAGGTTGAGAAAGAGCCCGCACCGCCGACGGTCTGCGAGGAGATCACCGAATAACAAAGAAAGCGCCTTTCAAAGAAAGCTCTTTGAAAGGCGCGTTGCGCTTCTGCTGTTTTTTACTTCACGCTGCCGTCGGCGTTGAAGACAGGCAGCTTTTCGAGGAACAGGATGTCCTTGCGGTCGGCTGCGCCGCCTTCGGCGAGAACGGCCATGCGGCCCGTGACGGTGCCGCCCGCCTTTTCGACGAGCGCTTCCATCGCCTTGAGCGAGCCGCCCGTGGAGATGACGTCGTCGACGAGCAGGATCTTCTTGCCGCGGATGAGTTCTGCGTCGTCAGAGCCGAGGTAGAGCTTCTGCTGGGCGACGGTGGTGATGGACTTGTCGTCCACGGAGATGGGGGTCGGCATGTAGACCTTGGGGCCCTTGCGCGCGATGAAATACTTCTTCGCGCCGCTCTGGCGCGCCATTTCGTGGATGAGGGGGATGGACTTGGCCTCAGCGGTGAAGAGGTAGTCGTAGTCGATGCCCTCGGCGAGCTTCAAAAGCTCCTCCGCGCAGCGCACGGTCAGCTCTTCGTCGCCGAACATGATGAAAGCACCGATATAAAGATCGTCCGTTACCTTGCAGATGGGAAGATCGCGGTCAAGACCCGCGACATGCATCGGATAAGTCGCCATAAAAGGAAGCTCCCTTCGCGTTTTTACATCTTTTTCTGCCGCCCAGCGCGGCAAACAGGATTTAGTATATCTTTTTTGCGCGGATTGTCAAGCGCTCAGACCTCGGTATCGCCCTCGGGCAGGATGATCGCGCAGGCGATATAGGCGAGCACGCCGGTGCCGGCGGCCAGAGCGAGGACCGCCCAGAGCACGCGCACGATCGACGGGTCAATGTTGAAGTAGTCGGCGATGCCTGCGCAGACGCCGCAGATCATCTTGTTGTTGCGGGACTTGTAAAGGCGTTTTCTTTCGTCCATGATCGTTCTCCTTATCCGGCTGCGAGAGCAGCCACGGTGGGTTTGTAGACAACTATTATAGTATATCACGTTTTTGCACGTTGTAAAGTGCGGCTTTTCCGCATTTTGGGCGGGAAAAGGGGAGTGTGCAGAGGAAAATGCGCGATATTTTGCGCTTTTGCCGTTTTTTTGCCGGTAAGGGGCAAATTCCCCCTTGCAAGTTCCTTTTTTCTGTGATATAAGTACCACTTAGACAAATGCTGTGAAAGGGAAAATAGCGTGCTTGTTCCGCGAAGAGAGGACCGGTCGGCGGCTGGGAGCCGGTCTGCGGGATGTCGCTTGGTTCGCCCCCGAGCAGCCGCGAGGAAATGCGCGGCCGGTCAGCCCCCGTTACGGGCAATGAGCGCGCGCCCTTGGGCGCGAATCAGGGTGGTACCGCGGAAGAAAGTCTTTCGTCCCGAGAATGTCGGGAGGAAGGACTATTTTTTTGTCTCTGCCGCTATTTTTTGAAACCCTGCAAATTTTTACCTGAAAAGGAGAAATGATATGAAACAGCAACTGGAAGCGATCCGCAAAGCGGCGCTCGACGCGATCTCCGACGCCGGCAAGGCGGAGGACCTCGAAGCGCTGCGCGTCCGCTACCTTGGCAAAAAGGGTGAGCTGACCGCCGTTTTGAAGCAGATGGGCAAGCTCAGCGCCGAAGAGCGCCCCGTGATCGGGCAGCTTGCCAACGACGTGCGCGCCAAGCTCGAAGCAAACATCGAGGAAAAGACGAAGGAGCTCGCCGATAAGGCCATGGAGCTCAAGCTCAAGTCCGAGGCCGTGGACGTCACCATCCCCGGCAAGCAGGAGAAGATCGGCGTGAAGCACCCGATGTATCAGGTGCTCGACGAGATCAAGGACATCTTCGTCGGCATGGGCTTTGAAATTCTCGAAGACCGCGAGGTCGAGCTTGCCGAGTACAACTTCACGAAGCTCAACGTCGAGGAGGGCCATCCCGCCCGCGAGTGGAGCGACACGTTCTACTTCACCGAGGACAGCTCGATCCTGCTGCGCACACAGACCTCTCCGATGCAGATCCACGCGATGGAAACGCGCGAGCTGCCCATCCGCATCCTTGCCCCCGGCCGCGTGTACCGCAAGGACGAGGTCGACGCCACGCACTCGCCGATGTTCCACCAGATCGAGGGCATGGCCATCGACAAGGGCATCACGATGGCGGACCTCAAGGGCACGCTGAACGAGGTCGTGCGCCAGCTCTACGGCGAGCACACGGTCACGCGCTTCCGCCCCCATCACTTCCCGTTCACCGAGCCGAGTTGCGAAATGGATATCCAGTGCCACAAGTGCCACGGCGCAGGCTGCCCCACCTGCAAGGGAGAGGGCTGGATCGAGGTGCTCGGCGCCGGTATGATCCACCCGAAAGTCCTCGAGGGCTGCGGCATCGACTCCACGGTCTATTCCGGCTGGGCGTTCGGCATGGGCCTTGAGCGCCTGGCGCTCGGCCACTTCAAGATCAGTGACCTGCGTTTGATCTTCGAGAACGATGTCCGCTTCCTCGAACAGTTCTAATATTCCTCGCGAAAGCGGCGAGCCGCTTTCTGCGACTTCTTTCGCAGGGTGCTGCGCCGCACTCGCTTTGCTCGCACGAGCGCACCCTGAGCGGTGTTTTTTGTGATGCGCATGTCGTCACAAAAAACAAAATTTGATTGTTACTTCTTAGGAGGATACAAATATGATCCTATCCCGTAATTGGCTCAACGAATTCGTTGACCTCAAGGATATCACCGATAAGGAATTCAACGACGAGATGACGCTCTCCGGCTCGAAGGTCGAGACCATCGAGCGTCCCGACGAAAACCTCAAGAACGTGGTCGTCGGCAAAATTCTCGAGATGAAGCGCCACGAAAATTCCGACCACATGTGGGTCTGTCAGATCGACGTCGGTCAGGCCGAGCCCGTGCAGATCGTCACCGGCGCGTGGAACATCCACGTGGGCGACTATGTCCCCGCGGCGCTGCACGGCGCGCATCTGCCGAACGGCGTGAAGATCGACAAGGGCAAGCTGCGCGGCGTCGAGTCGAACGGCATGCTCTGCTCACTCAAGGAGCTCGGCATGACGGCGGAGCACGACTTCCCCTATGCTGTCATCACGCCCGCGGCGCTTCTGAATGACTACCATCCCATCGACCCCGCCAAGCCCTCCATCCCTGCCGACATCAAGCCCGGCGACAAGGTCTGCGGCCCTGTGCTCTGCGGCCGCGTTGAGGCGGTGGAGCGTACGGACGGCGGTTACAATGTCCATGTGAACGACGGCACGGTCACCCGTGCGACGAAGACTCCCTGCTCGAACCTCCACGAGGGCGACCTCGTCGCGTACAACACGAAGAGCGACACGATCTGCACGCTCGAGGACCTGCATGCCGAGCAGAAGGAGTTCCCACACTGCATCGCCGACGGTATCTTCGTTCTGCAGGAAGAGGACGCCGAACCGGGCCTCAACATGGCGCACATCCTCGGCTTTGACGATTCCATCGTCGAGTTCGAGATCACGCCGAACCGCCCCGACTGCCTGTCCGTCATCGGCCTCGCCCGCGAGGCGAGCGCGACGTTCAAGCGCCCCCTCAAGCTGCACGAGCCCGAGCCGCACGGCTGCGGCGGCAGCATCGCCGACCTTGTCGACATCGACATTGAGGACGGCGGCCTCTGCCCGCGCTACACTGCGCGCATGGTGAAAAACGTCAAGATCGCGCCGTCCCCGCGCTGGATGCGGGAGAGACTGCGCAACAGCGGCGTGCGTCCCATCAACAACATCGTCGATATCACGAACTACGTGATGCTCGAATACGGCCAGCCGATGCACGCCTTTGACTTCAGCTGCGTCGAGGGCGGCCACATCATCGTGCGCACCGCGCGCGAGGGCGAGACCATCCAGACGCTGGATGGCAACGAGCGCAAGCTGACGGAGAACATGCTCTGCATCTGCGACGAGCACAAGCCCGTCTGCGTCGCGGGCGTCATGGGCGGCGCGAACAGCGAGATCGTCGGCGATACGGCGATGGTGCTCTTCGAGTCCGCCAACTTCAACGGCGTTTCCGTGCGCCGCACGGCCAGCGCCCTCGGCATGCGCACCGACGCCTCCTCCCGCTATGAAAAGGGCCTCGACATGATGAACACCATCAAGGCCGTCGAGCGTGCCTGCGAGCTCGTGGAGCTGCTCGGCTGCGGCGAGGTCGTCGACGGCGTGATGGACGTGGTCGCCAAGGAAAAGGCTCCCACGGTCGTCAAGCTCGAGCCCGACAAGATCAACGCCCTGCTCGGCACCGAGCTCAGCGAGGACCTGATGCGCGAAATTCTCGTCTCCCTCGGCTTTATCCTGAACGGCGACGACATCTATGTCCCGTCCTGGCGCGGCGACGTCGAGCATTACAGCGACATTGCCGAAGAGGACGCGCGCTTCTATGGCTACAATAAGATCCCCTGCACGC
>CALAAN010000093.1 GCA_937884915.1 uncultured Oscillibacter sp. | reverse complement strand
TCTGCATGCTGTCGTCGCCAGGGAACATGCCAAGAAAGCGCACGATGCGCTCGTCGTTTTGAAAACGCGCCTTGGCTTCGCCGTAGTCGCCGCCGACGCAGCGGAAAAATTCGTCAAGTTTCATGTTCTTTCTCCTCTCGATAAATTGCTACGCAATCTTTTTTCAGTTTGGCCTGATACATCGCAAGATCGGCCCTGCGGATGGTTTCTGAGATTCGTCCCGCCGCGAACGCGCCGCCGATGCTCGCGCTGATGTGCAGCTCAGGATACTCCTCGATGACGATCTCGTCAAGGCAGGCGCGGATGGACTGCAATTTCTTTTCCAGAATCTGCTGCGGCAGATTGCGGAACAACAGGAAGAATTCGTCGCCGCCGTAGCGCACGAGCTCGTCGTCGCTGCGGATCTGAGATTTGATTGCCTGCGCCGCGCGATAGAGCGCCGCATCGCCCGCCTGATGGCCGAATTGATCGTTGATACGCTTGAAGTTGTCCATGTCGATCATGGCGAACGAGAACCGGCCCTCCAGATTCTTGAGCCGCTCGTCGTAATAGCGGCGGTTATAGACCTTGGTGACTGAATCCATATACACCTGCCGGTTGCGCACAAGCAGCTGATTGAGCACGTCCTCGCGCCCGCCGTTCTCAAATATGTTGTCGCTCTTGATGCGCTTGACCAGCTCAAGCGAATACGGCCTGCCGTCCACCTCGATAAACGATGCGAGCACATAGTAAACGTCGCTCTCGCGCGTTTCGATCTTCGTCTGCGGCTTTTGCGTGCGCAGGACTTCCTGCGAAATGCAGTTTTCGCAGCGGCGCTTCTTTTTCCACACCGCGTAGCAATGCTCGCTCTTTTCGAGTTTGTAGCCCTCGCCCTTTTTCGTCAGCTCCACGCAGATCGTCGGGTCGACCAGCCGCGCGATGTCAAAGATACGGCGATACCCCGCCAGCACCCCGTCCACCTGCTCTTTTCTTACGCGCAGCACATCGTCCGCTCCGTCGCTCATCATCGGCGTGAGCGTCTGTGTGCTTTCCTGCGGCAGCGCCTGCTGCACGCCGCTTAAGTGGCGGTAGCTCTTGTCGATATCTCGGATGACGCCGAGGAGCGAATTGCATCGTCCTGCCTCGGTCGACGACCATGTCACCATGATCGCGAGCTTGCACCAGCGCAGCTCACCGTCCAGCTTGAGCTCGGCCTCCGTCTCAAAATACGTCTCGTCGATCGTGGCGGCCTCGGCCCAGCCGCGGATGTCATTGAGCGTCTTCTGCCCCACCACGGCGAGGAAATCGGCGTTTCCTGCCGGATCGACCACGACCTTGGGAAGGCCCGTCCGCTTGCTCGCGCTGGCTGAGAGCGCGATCGCGTCGGGATTCGTCGTGTACTCAAACCACAGCTCGTCCGTCAGCTCGCTGAAAAACTGGCGCTTGCCGCGCTCCTCCTCGAGCTGGATGGCCACACGCGTGGCGCTGTCCTCGCTGCGGCTTGCGTAAAGCTCCTCGACTGTGCGGCGCGCCTCGCTGTGCCCCTGGTCAAGGTGCGGCACAACGGACAGTTCCTTTTGCAGCCGCACGGCGATCTCATCGAGGCATTCGAGCAGCAGCGGGTTGAAGCTGCCGCACTCGCCCGAGTGGATCATGCGCATCGACTTTTCGTGCGAAAACGCTTCTTTATAGCACCGCTCACTCGTAAGCGCGTCGTAAACGTCCGCAACGGAAACGACCTGCGCCGCGATAGGGATGTCGTCGCCCTTGAGACCGTCGGGATACCCCTCGCCGTTCCATCGCTCGTGGTGCCAGCGGCAAATTTCGATGGCGTACTTGACGAGCCGCTCATTCTGGTAGATCGGCAGGTCGGTGATGAGCTTTGCACCGATCTGCGTGTGCCGCTTGACGATCTCGTACTCGTCCGGCGTGAGGGAATGGGGCTTGGTGAGAATCTCCTCCGGAATTTGCAGCTTGCCAATGTCGTGCAGGCCCGAGGCCATGCGGATGGCCTCGATATCCTCGCGCCCTAAACGGTAGCGGTCGGTCCTGTCGGCAAGGCTCTGGAGCAGAAGGCCCGTCACAAGGCTCACATGCGTCATGTGTGTGCCGCCCTCGCCGCTGCGGCATTCCACCGCGTGGCCGAGGATGTCAACTAAGAGCTCGGTATTTTTTTCCTGACGGTAAAAGCGGTCGGCCAGCACGCTCATGAGCTGCTGCTTTTTCGCGTGCAGCAGCACCGTGTTCATGATGCGGCGGCGGATAACGCTCGGCACGAACGGGCGGCTGACATAGTCTACCGCGCCGAGCTTGAATGCCTTGTCGATATAGGCGCTGCCCGTCTCGGCCGAGATCATGATGACCGGAATGTCGTCGAGCCAGTGGTTTTCGTTCATCGCGGCCAGCACCTCGAAGCCGTCCATCTCCGGCATCACGACGTCCAGCAGCAGCACCTCGATCTCGCCCTGATGCGCCTGTAAGGCGGCAAGCGCCTCCTTTCCGTTGGAGACCTCAAGGATACTGAAGTCATGCTCCAGCATATCGACCAAAAGTGCGCGGTTCAGCTCAGAGTCGTCTGCGATCAAGATCTTTTTTTGATTCACGTGCTCTCTCCCCTACTGCGTTTTTGTTTCTCTTTTTCCATACGCCATGCTCAGGACTGGTTCAGATTGATCTTCTGCACCTGAAAGTCGGACTTTGCCAGTTCTTTTCCGCCGCTGTCCGTTACCACGAAAGAGACGGAAAACGTTCGCGACTCCTCCGCGTAAGCGAGCTTCAATTCATCAACCCACAGGCCCTCGGGATAGGCCTTCGAGCCCAGGAGCTTCCTGCTGCCGAGCAGCACCTCATCGTCCTCGATCTTAAAGACGCCGCCCGACTCCTCGTCGCCCGAGACGCTGCCGACGTCTTTGATAAATATCCGGTCGCCGCTTGCGCTCACGTTGCCGCAATAGCGCAGCTTGTCCGTGATGGCGGTGGTAAGGGTGGAGCAGAGCGTCTGCGCCTGCGCGCTCGCCATCGACGTGCGGTAGGTCTTCACGGCAAAGCGCACGCCCACCGTCAGAAGCGACGTGATAAGCAGCAGCAGCACCGCAACGCCGCACAAAAGCTCCACAAGCGTCATGCCGCGCTCACTTTTCAGCTTGTTCACTTGCCGCCTCCTTGATGCCCTTGACGATCTTGCCGGATTCCCAGGTGATCGTCGTCCCGGTGATCCTGATCCTCTCCACACCGTCGCCGACCTCGGACGCCTGTGATTCCGTAACCTCCATATTGCCCCGCAGGGTCAGTGTCATGCGGCAGTCCTCTTCGGAGTCCGCGTTCGTATTTGTATCGGTGCTCGCGTTTTCTTTCTCCGGTTTGATGCGCAGCTTGACCGTAATGTTTCCGCTGCCGCTGTCCATTTTGAATTCTGCGACGACGGTTTTGAACGTGGCCTCTTCAGCGTCCGCGTTCTGAACTTCCGGCATGCTGATCTCGATCGTGTCCTCGCTGCCCTTGATCGTAACGACGGCCGTCGCGTCCGAGCCGTCAATGCCCGACGCCAGCCATTCGCGCATAACCTTGCTCGGCAACTCCTGCTCCATATCAACCGTGGGCGGAGGCGTGTATGTCACTGTCACGCCGTTTTCCTCCTGCTCCTGCAGCAGATACGTGGTGACGGTCACTTCGCAGTAATACCGATCCGCCTGAATGCTGTCGCGGATCATCTCTGCCGCCGAGCTGACGAGCAGATAATCCTGCTGCGCCTCGCGGTCGTTGCGGACGCGGCGCGCGGCGCTGGTGGCCGCCGTTAAAATGACGGCGCTCACCATGCTTGCCAGCAGCAAAAGGACGAGAGCCATCAGGATGGATGCTCCGCACTCGCTGCGCAGTCTTTTCATAGCGATGGTTCTCCTCTCTTTGCTGAAATTTCTGTTATTTCGCGTCAGTCGCGTTCTTTTTCACCAGAATCGGTTCAAATGTGGTCGGCTGACGTAGACCGCCGCCAGCGATTTCCGGAGTTGCCGTCCAGTTGCTGAGGTTCGTCAGCTCGCCCTGGAACTGATAGCCCTCCGGCGGCGTCAGCGCCGGAAGATTTGTGCCGACACTTGGCATCGTACCATAGGGCACGTTTCTGGTCAACACCGTTGTGCCAGACCGGTTTACAAATGTTGCCGTGACGCTCGTCTGCGCCGTCGCCGGGATGTCCGTAAAGCGGTACTCCCTGCCGGTTTTGTCCGCCAGCGTGATCGTCAGCGTTGTATTCCCCGTCGTGCCGTAAAGCGTGATCGGCAGACAGGTATTGCTGCCGCTTTTCACCGCTTCGCCGACAACGGCGGTGTAATCACCTGTTCCGCTCAGTGCGTTGACTGTTCCCGCCTCAATGGAAGTCACCGTAAAATTGCTCGAGTCCATCTCCGCGCCGCGGAAGTAGAGGAAAAGCGTGTTGTCCCCGCAGCTCGGCGCATCCGAGTCATACGTCTTCGCGGCGGGCTCTTTGCCCGCTTCCCAGCCGGTGAGGTCCTGCTTCAGCATGCCCTCATAATAGCTGCCGTTCGAGGAGACGCCGATGACGTTGCTCGCAAGCGTCGTGACGGTGAGGACCGTACTGCCGCGGTATTCGGTGTTCGCGTTCGGCTTCCAGATCGCG